>JAMOZS010000027.1 GCA_023667765.1 Roseburia sp.
GGCGGGGAGGCCTATGCTGGAGGTGCTTCTGGGGGAGGGAATCCGAAATATTGCGGTTGTGGTTACAAGATATTTCGGAGGTACGCTTCTGGGCACGGGCGGGCTGGTACGGGCATACAGCCAGGCCGTGAGAGAAGGTCTGGCCCATTGTGAGACCGGCAGTATGTGTTATGGGTATGAGCTGCAGATTCATACGGATTATAATGGAATAGGGAAAATACTGCATCTGCTGGGGCAGAGGGGGATAGAGCCTCTGGAAAGCGTATATACTGACAGCGTCAGTCTGCGGCTGATGATACCGGCGGCAGAGGAGGAAGCCTTTTCTAAAGAGCTGGTGGAGATTACCGGCGGAAAGGCGGCGATAGAAAAAGTTGACAGTCGTTTTTTTGTGGTTTAAAATAATAAATTAGGTTTGCCTGAGAACATGGCATGGAGAAAGGTGATAAAAAAACATCAAAGGAGAAATGCTATGGAATTAAAGGGCTTGAAGGAATTAAAGGAGTTCCTTGACACCAAGCAGTATACGAAGCTGCGCCAGTATCTGGCGGAGATGAATGACGCCGATATTGCAGGACTGATGGAGGAGCTGGAGCAGGAGGACATGTTTAAGGTATTCCGCATTATGCCAAAGGATTTGGCGGCGGATGTGTTTTCCTATCTGGATGTGGATAATCAGCAGTTGATTATTACCTCTCTGTCCGATAAGGAAGCGGCTAATATTATTAATAATCTGATGGCGGATGATGCGGCGGATTTGATGGAGGAAATGCCGGCCAATATCGTAAAGAAGCTGCTTGCCAACGCAAACAGCGAGACGAGAAGGGATATCAATCATTTGCTGCGCTATCCTGAGGACTCAGCCGGAAGCATTATGACGGTGGAGTATGTGGATTTGAAGGAAAATCTTACGGTGAATCAGGCGATTGAGCGTATCCGTAAGGTAGGAGTGGACTCGGAGACCATTAATATCTGTTATGTGCTGGACGCCCATAGAAGGCTGGTGGGGACGGTAGCGCTGCGCTATCTGCTGCTCAGCAAAGGGGATGAGGTTATCGGCGATATCATGCATGAAAATGTCATTTCCATCAATACCCTTATGGACCAGGAGCAGGCGGCGAGGCAGTTCCAGAAATATGACTTTACCTCCATGCCTGTGGTGGACAATGAGAACCGTCTGGTGGGCATTATCACGGTAGATGATATCGTAGATATCATGGAGGAAGAGACCACAGAGGACATGGAAAAGATGGCGGCTATCGTGCCCAGTGATAAGTCATATATGAAGACATCCGTCTGGGAGACTTACAAGAAGCGTATTCCCTGGCTGCTTTTGCTCATGGTATCGGCCACCTTTACCAGCGCGATTCTGACCTCCTTCGAGGAGGCCTTGAGTGTGTGTACCGTGCTGGTAGCGTTTATTCCGATGCTGATGGATACCGGCGGCAATGCCGGGGGACAGGCCAGTGTGACGGTGATTCGCGGATTGTCTCTGGGAGAGATTTCCTATCGGGACGTGCCGAAAATTATCTGGAAGGAAATGCGGGTTGCCATCCTGTGCGGCATTACCTTATCGGCGGCGAATTTCTTTAAGCTGATGCTTTTTGACCGGGTGGGTTTTTTAGTGTCGCTGGCTGTGTGCCTTACTCTGGTGGCGGCTGTGCTGATGGCGATGCTGGTGGGATGTCTTTTGCCCATAGGCGCCAAAAAGCTGGGCTTTGACCCGGCGGTTATGGCCAGCCCCTTTATCACTACAATTGTGGATGCTTTGTCCCTGTTGGTTTACTTTCAGGTGGCAAAAGTGATATTGAGGCTTTAAACGGATGGAAATGTTTGATGCGCCGGCGGTCAGGTCGGCGTATTTGTTTGGATAACGGGCACAGACACAAATTTGCTTTATGCGCAAAAGCAGCGCAGAAATGAGGACTGGTATGGAGAATAGAGAGCAAACGCAAAAAGAGGAGCGGGAAGGGACGCAGCAGGCGTCGAATAAACTGGCGGTCATGCCTGTGGGGAAGCTTTTGATGTCGCTGGCGCTGCCGGCTATTGCGGCCCAGCTTGTCAATCTGCTGTATAATATGGTAGACCGCATTTATATCGGACATATACCCGAGACAGGGGCGCTGGCTCTGACAGGTCTGGGCGTAGCGCTTCCGGTTATCACACTGATATCGGCGTTTGCGGCGCTGATTGGCTTTGGAGGCGCTCCCAGGGCAGCGATTGCCATGGGGCAGGAGGATATGGAGGAGGCGGAGAAGATATTGGGAAACTGCGTGTTTACCCTTTGTATCCTGGCGGGAATACTCACATTGTTCTTTTCGCTCTTTGCGGAGCCGGTACTGTATGCCTTCGGAGCCAGTGAGGATACTATTTTCTATGCGAAGCCTTATATTCGAATCTATGTGCTGGGTACCGTTTTTGTACAGATTACCACAGGGCTGAACGCATTTATCACCTCTCAGGGCTTTGCGGCTACAGGGATGAAAACCGTGATGATAGGCGCCGGTCTCAATCTGGTGCTGGATCCGATTTTTATCTATGGCTTCTCAATGGGAGTGCAGGGAGCGGCATTGGCCACCATATTGTCTCAGGCCGTCTCGGCAGTATGGGTGCTGGCATTCCTTGGAGGAAAGAAGGCGACGCTGCGAATCAGGAAAAAGAATTTGGGATTTTCCCCCCGAATAATGCTGCCGGTGCTGGCATTAGGAATTTCTCCCTTTATTATGCAGTCTACGGAGAGTCTGTTATCCGTATGCTTTAACACCTCCCTTCAGAGATATGGAGGTGACATAGCGGTGGGAGCCATGACGATTTTATCCAGTGTGATGAATTTTTCCATGATGCCGCTGCAGGGGCTGGCCCAGGGGATGCAGCCCATAGTGAGCTTTAACTACGGGGCGAAGAATATGGACAGGGTGCGTCAGGCTTTTCGGCTGACGCTTACAGTATGCCTGTGTTATTCCATGCTGCTGTGGAGTGGGGCGATGCTTTTTCCGAAGACATTGGCTTCCATTTTTGCCTCGGAACAGGAGATGATAGATTATTCGGCGAGGATGATGCGTATTTATTTGGGAGCCGCAGGAATCTTTGGCGCCCAGATTGCCTGTCAGCAGACCTTTGTGGCGTTGGGCAAGGCGGTTCAATCTCTGTTTCTGGCAGTACTTCGGAAAATTATTTTGTTGATTCCGTTGATTTATATTTTGCCGTGCTTTTTTTCCGATAAGGTATTTGCGGTATTTCTGGCGGAGCCGATATCGGACGCACTGGCGGTAGGTACCACGGTGACCATGTTTTACTTTACCGCATGGAAGCTGATGAAGAAACAAGGATAAAGAAATAAGAATAATAAAGAAAAAGGTAAAAATTGTTTTACAAAAGAGCCTTCTCACGTTAAAATAGAAGATAGAATAAAGGCGTAGATAAAGAACGCAGACATCCAGAATTGGTATGAGGTTTAAAATGAAAACATATCAGAAAATTACCTTAGAAGAATTAAACCCTACTTTTTTGTATACCTGGAAGGGAACCAGGTTTGAGGATGAGAAAAATTATCATTCCCATGACCATCTTGAGGTAGCTTTCATAATGTCCGGAACGGGAAGATATCATATAGAAGGGGAGATCTGCAATATTCAGGAGGGCGACCTGATTATTCTGAATCCGGGGGTAAGGCATCAGGCTCTGTTCGTGAAGGAGGCGGAGGTTCCTACCACAGAGTTTTTTGTGGGATTTTCCGACATACAGATATCGGGCCTTCCTGCGAATTTTCTGCCGGCGCCGGATGACGGTTATATGCTTCATACCACAGGTGAGCTGCGTCAGAAGCTTTTTAAGATATGCTCCTCCATGGAAGCGGAAAAGGCAATATGCCGGGAGGGCAGATATTTTATGCTGAAGGCATATCTGATGCAGTTGCTGATACTGGTTATCAGAGAACAATGCGAGCCTGCGGCGGTCGGTTCAGGTTATGCTTTTGAATCCACCAACAAAAAATATGTGGTGGAGCAGATGCTCAATTATTTCGAGGACCATTACAGCGAGAAGATATCGCTGGACCAGATTGCGGAAAATATGTATTTAAGTCCTTTTTATATTTCCCGAATTTTTAAGAGTGAGACGGGGGATACTCCTATCAGGCATTTGATTAATATTCGCCTGGAGAAGGCAAGGGAAATTTTGGAGAGCGGATATGCCGGAAGTATTCAGGAGGTTGCGGCGCTGGTGGGTTATGACGACGCCTATCATTTCAGCAAGCTGTTCAAAAAGCACCACGGGATTACGCCTTCTCAGGCCAAAAACAAAAAAATAAATTAGAGGAGGCAGATATGCGTTATTTTTTTGAATCCAGCCTTGAAAAAAAGGAAAGGGGCTATATGATACAACTGCCCTTTAATGTATGGGAGGTGTGTAAGCAAAGAGATGTTATTCAGGGGGAAGTGGTGCTGGATAATCAGATTATTCAATGCGAGCTGTGGCCCCGGGAGAAGGGAAACTATGAGATACGCATTGCGGATGATGCGGCGGTAGAGGTGGAGTTGAACGTGCCTCATAAGATTTTGCTGCATATTAAGGGTTCTCTCATCCGTATGGACCAGAACAGTCCCTACAGCTTTGAGCATCCTGTCAGAAGGATTGACAGCATGAACGTGATTATGCAGCCGGAGGACGGTCTGTGTGGTCAGGCTTGCGTGGCCATGCTGGCGGGGAATACCATTGCAGAGGTAATCAGCGTCATGGACTGCAGGGAGTGGCAGGCGACGATGGGCCGTATGATTTCCGCTCTGAATTATTACGGGATTGACCACAGTGATATTATCGTGTACACTGAGGGCAAGGATACAGTGCTTCCCAAATGCTGTATTTTGATGGAGAAGATGGGGCGTTACTGTCATTATCTGATTCATTATGACGGTAAATTTTACGATTCCAATCTGGGAGTGCTGGAGGAGTATGATAAGTCCAAGCTGTTGGGGTATCTGGAGATAAAATGTGAAACAGGAGGAGAAGAGTGAGAGATGAGCAAAGTACAAGACAATTATGCGGCGTTGGCATCGGCGGTAGGCATGCGCTATGACAGCGTGAACAACGTGATATATGGTCAGAAGGATGGTTTTGACCTGACAATTTATGCGTCGGACAGCAGCATGCCCTATCTGCTGACCATACATACCGCAGCCAAGAATCCTACCCAAACGGCGCTTTCCAAGGAGGAGAGCAAGGAGCTTGCCAAGAGCGTCAAGTCCCTTGGCGTATGCAGCCAGGATGGCAACAATATTACGGTGAATGTAATGAACCAGACGAATCAGGAGAAATTGAAGAACAATCTGACAGAGGGACTGAGCAGCTTCCTCTCCTTTTTGAGAAGTAAGAGCTATGCGCCCTGCTGCAGCATCTGCGGTAAGGATGCTGAGGTGGCTTCTTATGTTTCCGGCGGCAGTTATCTTCATCTCTGTCCCGATTGCGAGGCTGATATGCGCGGTAAGCTTGCCGTGCTGAATCAGGAGAAGAAGCAGAAAAAGGAGAATGTAGTGGGAGGTATCGTGGGCGCGCTGATTGGCTCTTTACTCGGCGTGTTGTGTATTGTGCTGCTGAGTCAGCTGGGTTATGTGGCGGCGCTTTCCGGTGTTGCCATGGCGGTAGGCGTCCTGAAGGGCTATGAGCTTTTGGGAGGTAAGCTGTCGAAGAAGGGAATCGTTATCAGCATAGTAATTATGCTGGTTATGACTTATGCAGGCGACAGGCTGGATTGGGCCATCAGTCTGCTGGGAGAAGGAGGAGGCGCAGAAGCCGGTTTCAATCTCTTTGAATGCTACAGAATGGTTCCCGCCATGTTTAAATTGGAGATAATTGATATCACGGCATATATTGCAAATCTGGTTCTACTCTATGTATTTGTGCTGCTGGGGGCAGTTCCCACGATTCGCTCCAGGGTGAAAGAGAAGAAGGAGGAGAACCGCTTTGTGAGACTTGGTTCTCTATAAGAAATATGGTAACTGTTCAGAAGGTGCTCGAAAGTAATTTAGGACGTTAGAAAAGGACTGCCGCTTTACGAATTTGTATTTGTTGGAGCGGCAGTCCTTTTATGATGCGTACTCGTGGAAGGGAATATGCTGCAAAAGCGGCCAAGTTATGTATTTTTTAGAAAGCAATTATAAAGGAAATATAAAATTGACAATTCTTGGGATAGGTATAAAAACAGAAGAAAAAACGAGTAAATAAAAGAAAAAATGAGATATAACATCTTGAATGATTTTTCATGCGTTTGCAAAGCTCTGCATATAAAATTAATATATGTTTTAGCAATCAGCACTCGGCCAGGAAGAGTGCTAACAATGCAGATAATATAATTGATATAAGGAGGCAGTACAATGAAATTAGTACCTTTGGGAGACAGAGTCGTATTAAAACAGCTGGTAGCCGAGGAAACTACCAAATCAGGTATCGTTTTGCCCGGACAGAATAAGGAGAAGCCCCAGCAGGCAGAGGTTATTGCGGTTGGCCCCGGCGGCGTCGTGGACGGCAAGGAAGTAAAGATGGAAGTCAAGGTCGGCGACAGTGTTATTTATTCCAAGTATGCCGGTACGGAAGTAAAGATTGACGAGGAAGAGTTTATTATTGTAAAACAGAATGATATTCTTGCTATTCTGCAGTAAAGATGCGGAAGGAAAAGGTTTTGATTGGCAGACCGGAAACGGCGGATACGTATTATCAGAAATTATTATTAGCATATGGAGGAACAGACTATGGCAAAGGAAATTAAATATGGCGCAGAAGCCCGCGCAGCATTGGAGGCCGGTGTAAATCAGCTGGCAGATACCGTAAGAGTAACTCTTGGACCGAAAGGAAGAAATGTAGTATTGGATAAATCCTTTGGCGCTCCGTTAATCACTAACGACGGTGTGACGATTGCGAAGGAGATTGAGCTGGAGGATGCCTTTGAAAATATGGGCGCTCAGTTGGTAAAGGAGGTTGCTACCAAGACAAATGATGTGGCCGGCGACGGCACTACGACGGCAACTGTGCTTGCCCAGGCAATGGTTAATGCAGGTATGAAGAACCTGGCGGCAGGGGCTAACCCTATTATTCTGAGAAAGGGTATGAAGAAGGCTACCGATGCTGCTGTCGGCGCTATCGAGGGTATGAGCCAGAAGGTGAACGGCAAGAATCATATTGCAAGAGTTGCCGCTATTTCTGCAGGAGATGATGAGGTAGGCCAGCTGGTGGCTGACGCTATGGAGAAGGTCAGCGGGGATGGCGTAATTACCATCGAGGAGTCCAAGACCATGCAGACCGAACTGGATTTGGTGGAAGGTATGCAGTTTGACCGCGGATATATCTCTGCTTATATGGCAAGCGATATGGATAAGATGGAAGCCGTACTTGAGAATCCCTATATTTTGATTACAGATAAGAAGATTTCCAATATTCAGGAAATTTTGCCTTTGTTGGAGCAGATTGTACAGTCCGGCGCAAAGCTTCTGATTATTGCGGAGGACGTTGAGGGCGAAGCTCTCACCACTCTGATTGTCAATAAGCTGCGGGGTACCTTTAATGTAGTGGCAGTCAAGGCTCCCGGCTATGGTGACAGAAGAAAGGCTATGTTGGAGGATATTGCAATCCTCACCGGCGGTCAGGTGATTAGCTCTGAGCTGGGCTATGAGCTGAAGGATACCACAATGGATATGCTGGGCCAGGCAAAGTCCGTAAAGGTTCAGAAGGAGAATACTGTCATTGTGGACGGCGCCGGCGATAAGGACGCCATTCAGAGCAGAATCTCCCAGATTAAGGCACAGATCGAGGAGACTACCTCAGAGTTTGATAAGGAGAAGCTGCAGGAGAGATTGGCTAAGCTGGCCGGCGGTGTTGCCGTTATCCGTGTAGGCGCGGCTACCGAGACGGAGATGAAGGAAGCTAAGCTGCGCATGGAGGATGCGTTGGCAGCTACCAGAGCGGCAGTGGAAGAGGGCATTATTTGCGGCGGCGGCTCTGCTTATATTCATGCAGCCAAGGAAGTGGCTAAGCTGGCGGATACGCTGGAGGGCGACGAGAAAACCGGCGCCAATATCGTGTTGAAGGCTCTGGAGGCTCCTCTGTATCACATTGCGGCAAATGCCGGTTTAGAGGGAAGCGTAATTATCAATAAGGTAAGCGAGTCTGAGGCTGGCGTTGGCTTTGACGTTCTGAAGGAGGAGTATGTGGATATGGTGGCATCCGGCATTCTTGACCCTGCAAAGGTAACCAGAAGCGCATTGCAGAACGCTACCAGTGTGGCCAGCACGCTGCTTACTACCGAGAGTGTTGTGGCAAATATTAAGGAAGATGCTCCTGCGATGCCTGCAGGCGGCGGAATGGGCATGGGAATGTAAGGTATGCTGACCTGTGAATATATTGTGGTTCGTATTGACGGAGATTATGTTCACCTGAAGCGTACAGATACGGAGACCGAGGAATTAAAGCTCGTCGCAAGAGCCCTTCTTCCGCCGGAGACTGCCGAGGGGACGAAGCTGCTGTACGAGTGGATGCAGTACTCTGTGATACAATAATGTTATGAGTTTTTTGAGAAACCGGCGTGACGCAAGTTGCGCCGGTTTTTGCCGTATGACGGCGATATCAGCTTCTTTCTTGGGGGGCGCTTTATCATGCGTAGAAAAATTATAAAAGCAAAGGATGATATTCAATGCTTTGTGGAATATTTCGTAAAAGCCATAAGACGCATGATAAAGTACAGTGAAAGGGGAGGTTGAAGGGATGAACCCTACGCAGAGCAGTGAATTTTCCATGCTGTTTCAGGAGCATTATTTATTTATATTACGGTATCTATTATCGGTTCTGCCGGATAAAAGCATAGCGGAGGATGTAACGCAGGAGACCTTTTGCGAGGCGCTGCGACAGTATGAAAAGCTTCATAATATTGAGAACAGACGGGGATGGCTGGTAAAAACGGCCTGGTATAAGATGAAGGAGATGGAGCGCCGTCTGCACAGACGGGATGTGGTTTTAGTTGATATGGAACTGGCGGATACCGGGATTCGGGATAGGAGCTATGAGATAAAGGAGTTGGAAATGCTGCTGCAGCAAACGCTGTCCCGGGAGGAAAGAATGTGCTTTATGCGCCATTATTTCTGGGGGTATTCCGTGAAGGAGCTTGCAGACTGGGAAGGTATAACGGAAAACGCCATGCGGGTGAAGCTGTGTCGGATTAAAAAGAAAGTGAACAGTAAGCTGTGAGGAAGAACCGAAAAAAATTGTAATAAAGGCATTGTTTTTTGTCATATATAAATGGAGGGTTTTCGGAAAGAAACGAAAGAAGAGTGAATGAAAAACAGCGGAAAGGAGGGGAGTCAGGTAAAACCTTCCGAAAAAAGGATACGAAGGAGAAGATGATGAAGAAAGAAAGGAAATGGCGAGGCATTTATTTTGCGCATACGGTTTCTGCTCTGGGGGTCAGGGATATGAACGAGAAGGAGACGGGGAGGTGGAATGCATGGAGCGTTGCAGATTTGGCGGAACGGTAATTGATTCGGCTGGTTATGATGCTCAATGCGCGATTCTCGAGATTGAGTTTGCCAGGGATGGTCAGATATGGCAATATGCGGGAGTACCGGAGGAAATCTGGTATTGTCTGAAAAAGGGGGATATGCCGGATTGCTTTTTTCATAAGTTTATTAAAGGGCAATATACCGAGAGTCGGATTTGTGCCGCAAAGCGGCAAATTCCTCTGTGAATCTCTGTGTACATCTGCCGGAGATAAGAATGGGCTGATTTCATCAGCACTTCCTTAGAATAAGTCAGAAAAGAAAAAAGGAAAGGATATAAAAGAGGCTGCGCAGAACAGTCTCTTTTATTGTCGGATAAATATTTTATTTTTTTCTTTCCCTGAAAACAGGAATATGCTATACTAAAATGTACAGGATTGAGTACACGTTAGGGAAACGCTGATTAAAGCGTTTCCCGCACCGAATTTGCGCCGCAAAGCGGCAAATTCTCCTGCAAATCCGTGTGCATCTGCCGGAGGCTCTAAGGAAGGGCTGGTTTCATCAGCCCTTCCTTAGGTAATGGTAATTTTGGAAGGGAAAGGATTATGTCAGATAAGGCATGCAGGGATGCGGCCTACAGGCGTAGGCGTGTACAAAGGTTGAAAAAGCTGATTATTCTGATGCTGATAACGGCTATTTTGGTGCCATGGGTATTGTGTGTGGCTTTATTGATAAGATTCCGGACCCTGGAGCAGAGCATCCGGGAGCTTGAAAAACGGCTGCTTCTGATGCAGGAACAGACTGCCTCCCGGGAAGCGGAGCATCAGGACGAGGAAAGCCGGAAGGCTTCCGAGGATACGCGGGACAGTCAAACTTTGGTCAAACCGTCTGCCGAAGAGGCGAAACGAGAGCAGGCACCGGAGCCGGAAGAAACAGTCTATAAGCACAAGGTTTATCTGACCTTTGACGACGGCCCCAGTACCAATACGGATGAGATTTTAGATATTCTGGACAGGTATGGGGTAAAGGCAACTTTTTTTGTGGTGGGAAAGGAGGATGAACATTCCAGGGAAAGGCTGAGACGAATTGTGGAGGAGGGGCATACATTGGGTATGCATTCTTACAGCCATGTTTATCGGGAAATTTACAGCTCGGAGGAGGCGTTCGCGGAGGATTTTCAAAAACTGCGTCAACTTCTTTATGATGCGACGGGGGTGGAGTGCAGTCATTATCGTTTCCCGGGCGGAAGCTCCAATACTGTCAGCAGTCTGGATATGAAAGTTTTTGTGGAATATCTGAATCAGGAGGGCGTTGTGTTTCATGATTGGAACGTATCGTCAGGGGATGCAGGCAGCAGACTTCTTGATGTGGATACGGTGGTAAATAATTGTACCCGGGATATTCTGAAGCGGGAGACTTCGGTGGTATTGCTGCATGATTCGGCGGATAAGCCGACGACGGTGGAAGCGTTGCCGGCCATTATTGAGACGATTCAGGCTATGGAGGATACGGTGCTTTTGCCTGTCACGGAGGATATGAAGCCCGTTCAACATATACATGTGGAAGTGACAGAGGACACTTATTAAGGAATGGAGGTATAAGATACATGGGTTTTTTCTCGGATTTAAAAGAGGATTTATCTCAGGCAGTAAACGAATTGATGCCGGAAGAGACAAGTGTGGAAAAAGAAGTACAGGAGGCGATTTCGGAGGGAGCGGAACCGGTTGGTGAAGTTTCTTTGGAAGAAATGCTGCAGAATATTGATTCCATCCAGCTTCCGGAGGAAATGCAGCAGGTGGAAGGGCCGTCGGAGCCAAAGGAGGAGAAGTCTGCGGAGCCTGAGCCGTCGGAGCCAAAAGAGGAGACATTCGAAGCGGCGCAGGAAATTTCGGAGCCGGAGCAGGAGGCTTTGGAGCCGGAGCAGAGTTCCCCGGATTTGGAGCAGGAGCTGGTGGCGGCCTTTGGCGCATCCGAGGATGAGGAAACGGCAGAGAATTATCTGGAGGATTTAAAGGACTTCCTGGAGCGACAGGAGGGTGAAGAGTCCTGGGACAATGGGCAGGAAACGGAGTATGAGACGCCGGATTTATCAGTAGTGACAGACCAGGCGGATACGGAAGCAGCGGAAACTATAGTGGAGGAAAGAAAAGGAGAGGACATTAAGATGGACAGCTTTACAACAAAAAAGGTATCGGACGAGACTGCAGTTATCACCGCGGGAATGACGGTGGTAGGTGATATTTCATCGGAGGGTTCCATAGATGTAATTGGTAACATCACCGGAAATATTGACGTATTGGGCAAGATTAATGTAACAGGTTATATTAACGGTAATTCAAAAGCTGCTGAAATCTATGCGGAGGGCGCAAAGGTCAACGGAGAGGTGGTCAGTGAGGGCGCTGTGAAAATTGGCGCAAGTTCTGTAATTATCGGAAATATTACGGCGGCCAGCGCAGCTATTGCGGGGGCGGTAAAGGGTGATATAGACGTACAGGGACCTGTGGTGCTGGATGCGACCGCTATTGTAATGGGTAATATCAAGTCCAAGTCCGTGCAGATTAATAACGGTGCGGTGATAGAGGGTATGTGCTCTCAGTGCTATGCGGACGTCAGTCCTACCTCTTTCTTCAGTGACTATAAGATGGATAAGGCAGACAAGAAGGATAAAAAGGAAAAATAATAATGAGGGATATGATGAGAAGAATCTTACTGAAGTTAAGTGGTGAAGCTTTAGCGGGTGAGAAAAAGACGGGATTTGATGAGGAAACAGTCAGAAAAGTGGCTCTACAGGTAAAGGAGTTGATTGCCGAAGGGCTTCAGGTGGGAATTGTCATTGGAGGCGGTAACTTCTGGAGAGGCAGGTCAAGCGAGAATATTGACCGCACGAAGGCAGACCAGATTGGCATGCTGGCAACGGTCATGAATTGTATTTATGTGTCCGAGATTTTCCGCTCCGTGGGAATGAAAACCAATATTCTGACGCCCTTTGAATGCGGTTCCTTCACCAAGCTGTTTTCCAAGGACCGGGCGAACAAGTACTTTGAAAAGGGTATGGTGGTGTTTTTTGCCGGGGGTACGGGACATCCTTATTTTTCTACGGATACCGGCGTGGTGCTGCGGGCTGTGGAGGTGGACGCAGATGCGATTCTTCTGGCGAAGTCCATTGATGGCGTATACAGTGATGACCCCAATAAGAATCCGGCCGCAGTAAAATATGAAGAATTGACCATTGACGAGGTTATCGCACAGAATCTGCAGGTGGTGGATATGACGGCTTCTATATTGGCTCGCGATAACAGAATGCCGATGCGTGTGTTCGGCCTCAATGAGGAGAACAGCATTGTAAACGCTGTCAGGGGTGAATTCAGCGGCACAAGGATTAATGTGTGACATATGATGCGCAGAGAATGGCGCAGGAATGAGGGAAAATAGAATGGATGAGAGATTAAAACAATATGACGATAAGATGAGAAAGACCTATGAATATCTGGAGGCGGACTACGCGGGCATTCGTGCGGGTCGTGCCAATCCTCATGTGCTGGATAAGCTGCGTGTGGATTATTACGGTACGCCCACGCCTATTCAGCAGGTGGGCAATATTACCGTGCCGGAGGCGCGTATTATTCAGATAGCTCCTTGGGAAAAATCCCTGATTCGGGAGATTGAGAAAGCAATTATGACCTCCGATATCGGCATCAATCCTTCCAATGACGGAAATGTTATCCGTCTGGTGTTTCCGGAGCTTACCGAGGAGCGCAGAAAGGATTTGGTTAAGGATGTGAGGAAGAAGGCTGAGGACGGTAAGGTGGCTGTCCGCAATATCCGCAGGGACGGCAATGATGCGTTTAAGAAGCTGGCAAAGGCGGAGATTTCAGAGGATGAGGTGAAGCAGTTGGAGGAGCAGCTGCAGAAGCTGACGGATAAGTATATTAAGGATATTGACAACCTGATGGACACCAAGTCCAAGGAGATTATGACAGTATAGAAAATGGCGAAATGAGGGCGGGTGGTCGAATCCGCCCTTGTTTTCGGATGCTTGAGGATTAGATTGTATGGACGAAAAATTAAAGATGCCCCGTCATGTGGCGATTATTCTGGACGGAAACGGCAGATGGGCCAAGGCAAAGGGAATGCCCCGGAATTATGGGCATGCACAGGGAGCAAAGACTGTGGAGGTCATCTGTGAGGAGGCTTACAGAATGGGCATACAGTATCTGACGGTTTATGCATTCTCCACGGAAAACTGGAATCGCCCCCAGGACGAGGTGGACGCTCTGATGAAGCTGCTTCGGAATTATATGAAAACCTGCTTAAAGACAGCGGAAAAAAACCGTATGTGCGTGCGTGTGTTGGGAGACAAATCCCGGTTGGACGAGGATCTGCGCACCAGAATAGCGGAATTGGAGGAGGCCACCAGGAATAACGACGGCCTTCATTTTCAGGTTGCGCTGAATTACGGAGGAAAGGATGAGCTCGTCAGAGCCGTCCGTAAGCTGGCGGGAAAGGTGCAGGCGGGGGAGCTAAGGCCCGATGAGATTGACGAGGTCTGGGTGGATTCTGCGCTGGATACGGCGGGACTGCCTGAGCCGGACTTGTTGATTCGTACCTGTAATGAGCAGCGTATCTCTAATTTTCTGCTGTGGCAGCTCGCCTATACGGAATTTTATTTTACGCCTGTTCCATGGCCGGATTTTACCAAAGAAGAATTGATAAAAGCTGTGGAGGCATATAATCATAGAGACAGAAGGTACGGCGGTCTGAAGGAGGAGTAGGTTATGTTTGTAACCAGACTTATCAGCGGGATTGTCTTATTGATAATAGCTGTTTTTGCAATGAGTATGGGAAATATATGGCTGATACTGCCTTTGGTTCTCATTTCCCTGACGGCCTACAGAGAATTGACGAAGGCTTTGGGGTGCGGGGAGAATAGCAGGCGTTTGAATGCCTTGGAGGCAGTAGGGCTTCTGGGGGTGGCGGCCTATTATGGAATGGCCTGGCTGGTGGCAATAGAAGGAAAGGATTCGGCGCTTCTTTTAGCATGCATCATGTTTGTATTTATGGCGCAGATGCTTCTGTATGTGGTAAGGTTTCCGAAATACCGGGACAGTCAGGTGATGGCGGCTTTTTTTTCCTTTCTGTATGCGCCGGTGATGCTTTCCTTTGTTTTTTTGACGAGAGAGCTTAGCTTTGGACTTGGCTTTTATATGGTATGGCTGATTTTAATCAGTTCCTGGGGCTGCGATACCTGTGCCTATGCGGTGGGGGTGTTGATTGGAAAACATAAGATTTTTCCGGTGCTGAGTCCCAAGAAATCTCTGGAGGGCTGTATCGGAGGCGTTGCGGGAGCGGCGTTGATTGGCGGTCTGTACGGTTATTTTGTGGTGGAGCCCTCTATACTTAGGGAGGGCAGCTTTGACTTTCCGGTGTGGGCAGTTCTTGCCTTTATCTGTGCGGCGGGCGCTGTTATGAGTATGGTGGGTGATTTGGCAGCGTCGGCCATTAAGAGGAATCATGAAATTAAGGATTACGGGAAATTGATTCCGGGCCATGGAGGAATTATGGACCGGTTTGACAGCATGATTGTCACGGCGCCGATGACGTATTTTCTGGCCCTTATGCTGTTGGAGGTCATGATGCGGTAATGCCCTTGCCTGCGGCGGCGTCCTGCGGGAAAGAGCGTGCAGAGCCTGTGCTATCAGGCGGTATAGACTGAGGGATACATGGAAGGAAAACGACAATGGACGATGTGAAAAAAATAGCCATCTTGGGCTCCACGGGCTCTATCGGAACCCAGACCCTGGAAATCGTGAGAGCCAATGCCGATTTACAGGTACTGGCATTGGCGGCCGGCAGCAATGTGGAGAAAATGGAGCGTCAAATCAGGGAATTTCATCCTCTGACGGCCGGTATGTGGTCTGAGGAGGCTGCTGCGGATTTGGGAAGCAGGGTGGCGGATTTACCGGTAAAAATTGTCTCCGGTATGGACGGCCTGTTAGAGATTGCCACCATGTCAGGGGTGGAGGTATTAGTGGCGGCGGTAGTGGGAATGATTGGTATCAGACCTACAATAGCGGCGATAGAGGCGGGGAAGGACATTGCCCTTGCCAACAAGGAGACGCTGGTGACGGCGGGACATTTGATTATGCCGCTGGCAAAAGAACGCGGAGTGTCCGTGCTGCCGGTAGACAGTGAACACAGCGCAATTTTCCAATCGCTGCAGGGACAACCGCAAGGGCGTGTCTCAAAGATCCTGCTGACAGCCTCGGGAGGGCCCTTTCGGGGACGGACGAAGGCGCAGCTTGCGCATATCCGCCCGGAAGATGCCCTGAAACATCCCAATTGGGCAATGGGCCAAAAGATTACCATCGATTCCTCCACTATGGTAAACAAGGGTTTGGAGGTCATGGAAGCAAAGTGGCTTTTTGGCGTGGAGCTGTCACAGATTCAGGTGGTGGTACATCCCCAAAGCGTTATTCATTCCATGGTGGAGTATGAGGACGGAGCCGTCATGGCCCAGCTGGGAACGCCGGATATGAGGCTGCCTATCCAGTATGCCCTGTTTTATCCTGACAGGCGCCCCATGCAGGGGAAGCGGGTGGATTTTTTTGAGCTGGGGCAGTTGACCTTCGAGAAGCCGGATTTGGAGAATTTTGACGGCCTGAGACTGGCATATGAGGCTGCCGGGGCCGGTGGCAGTATGCCTACGGTATACAATGCGGCTAATGAGAAGGCCGTTGCGCTGTTTCTGAACGGAAGGATTTCTTATTTGCGGATTACGGAGCTGATTGAGGCGGCTATGGCGGCGCACCGGATGATTGCAGAGCCTTCTCTGGAGCAGATACTGGAGACGGAGGCAGAGGTTTACAGACAGATAGAAAGCCTGTGCGGCAAAATGATAAAATCATGAATAAAAAGGGGTAAGATTGCATTAGATGGAAACTTTGATATCGCTGATACTGTTTGTAGTGATTTTTGGAATAGTGGTAATTTCTCACGAATTCGGACATTTCCTGTTAGCCAGGGCAAATGGAATTCATGTGGTGGAATTTAGTGTGGGTATGGGGCCTACGCTGCTTGGCTTTCACAAGGGAGATACCAAGTATTCTCTGAAGCTTTTTCCCATAGGAGGCGCCTGTATGTTTGAGGGAGAGGACGGCCTTGAGACGAAGGAGGGGGAGGCCGGGCCCGGAGCATTTCCCAATGCCAATGTGTGGAGCAGGATATCCACGGTATTGGCAGGGCCTTTGTTTAATCTGTTTCTGGCGTATATTATGGCCTTTATCATGGTGCAGTTGATTTGGATATGCGACCCGATAGCCCAGAAGGTGGAGCCGGGCAGCGCCGCCATGGAGGCCGGACTGCAGGACGGCGACCGGATTGTTTCCCTGAATGGGCGAAGCGTTTATCTGTATGAGGAAATTTTGTATTTTAACCAGCTGAATAAGGGCAAGGAGTTTACCGTGACATATGAGCGCCAGGGACAGCAGTTTACAACCCGGGTGATGCCGAAATACAGTGAGGAGCAGGGTCGTTATCTGATGGGGATTTCCAATGGGGATTACTACAAGATAAAAGGGACAGACGGCTTTCGGTATGCCTGGTATGAGGTGCGGGCCAGTCTGATTAACACTTACAAGAGCCTGGCGGCGCTGGTGACGGGGGGCGTTTCGCGTAAGGAGGTGGCCGGTCCTGTGGGAATTGCTAATGCGGTGGGAGAGATTTACGAGCAGACCAAGGAATCCTGGCAGGATGTGATGGTAAACATGATGAACATGATTTTGCTGCTCTCGGTGAATCTGGGTATTCTGAATCTATTGCCGCTGCCGGCATTGGACGGAGGCAGGCTGGTATTTTTACTGCTGGAGGTAGTCAGAGGCAAGCCCATACCGCCGGAGAAAGAAGGCTTGGTACATTTTATTGGCCTGCTGTTCTTTATGGTTCTGATGGTATTGGTGTTCTTTAATGATTTGGCAAATATTTTTATAAAATAGATTTTAATTTTGCGAAAAAAGAGTCTTATAAAGAGGCTCTTTTTTTATATTTTGTAAAATTGGGAAATTATCGAAAAACGGATTATATAAAAATAAAGATGACAAAACAGATTTTCAATAGTGGACAGACAAAAAAGTTGTCTAAAACCAGGAGAGATTATATTGTAATATTTAGAAAATTATGGTATAGTTATAAGAGTAAAAATTCGGTTTGCGAAGTGGATGGGGTGGTGAAGGTCTTGAATGAAATGAAGCTATCAATGGAAGAGTTTGAGCAGTTTATAGAAATTATGAATCCTTGCATTGATGATTATCTATATATATATGATTTGAAGAATGATGTTTATCACATATCTGCCAATGCGCTGGAGCGCTTTGACCTGCCGTCCAACCGTTTCCATCATGTGAGCGAGATTCTGGGACAACTTGTGTGGCCGACAGATTTTCCGGCGCTGCAAAAGGACTTGGGGGAGATACAGGATAATAAAAAGCTTTTTCATAATATGGAGTATCGCTGGGTGGACAGAAACGGAAAGCCGGTCTGGATAAACTGTCGGGGTGAGGTACTCTGTGACAGGGACGGGAAGGCGGAGTTTTTGGCGGGCTGTGTCAATGAAATCGGAAGAAATCAGAAGGCGGACAATGTGAGCGGGCTGATGCGGGAGTCTGCTCTGTACAGTGAGATTGACGAAAAAGAAGATATCAAGAAGGGCGGCTTTATACTGCGTGTAGGTATTGATAATTTCAAGGAAATCAACGAGGGAAAGGGCGTCAAATACGGCGATATGATTCTGCAGAAAACGGCGGAGTGTATAGAAAAGTCCATTGCGGAGGGACAGAAGCTGTACCGCCTTGTGGCGGATGAGTTTGCAATCATTGATTTTACCGGCAGGGGTATGGAGGACGCCAAGATGCTGTATCGGCGTATCAGCTGGCAAATCGGCAGATTCATTGAAGATAATCAGTATGAGGTTTTCTATACGGTGTCCGGCGGCATTGTGAATATGAAGGATGTGCAGACGCAGAATTATGACAATGTGATGCAGCTGGCGGAATTTGCCTTAAATCAGGCGAAGAATGCGGGTAAAAACCAATACTATATATACAATGAAAAAGATTACGAAAGCTTTTTGCATGACAGATGGCTGATTCAGATTATGAGAAAGGCAATCAATCATAATTTTGAGGGCTTTGAGGCCTATTTTCAGCCGATTGTGGATATTGCCACGCAGCGTGTGGCCGGAGCTGAGACCCTGCTTCGTTTTCGCACCGAGGAGACCGGCATGATACCGCCCAAAGAGTTTATTTCTCTGTTGGAGGAGAGCGGTTTGATTGTCCCGGTGGGAAGATGGGTGCTCTATCAGGCCATGGACGCGTGCAGTAAAATACGCGAGATAATTCCGGATTTTCGTATCTCGGTGAATGTGTCTTATATTCAGGTTTTGAAGAGCGATGTGCTGAAGGACATTTTGGACGGAATGAAAAGATATCAGATTCCTCCTGAGAATCTGATGGTAGAGATTACGGAAAGCGGATTATTAGAGGAGAATCACCGCTATCAGCGTTTCTGTAATGGGATAAAGGACAATGGCATTTTGCTGGCGTTGGATGATTTTGGTACGGGATACTCGAATTTCCATTATCTGTATCATCTGAATCCAAACACGATTAAGATAGACCGCAGCTTTACGGTGCAGGCTATTCGCAATGAAAATGAGTATAATTTATTGCATCATATGGCGGAGATGACCCATGGCATTGATTTAAAGCTGTGTATTGAAGGCGTGGAAACGGAGGAAGAGCTGGGTATGATTTGCGGTATGAAGCCGGATTATATTCAGGGGTACTATTTCGGACGTCCCAGTCCGCTGGCGGACTTTATGACAAATCATGTGAACAAAGTGGTGTGACAGAGTAAAATATGTAAATATGGCTTGATTTTTGCCTGCAATCTAGTATACTAGAAGTAGTTTTATAACATCATAGAAAAGGAGAATCGACTATGCGTTTTTTTATTGATACCGCCAAGGTAGAAGACATTAAAAAAGCCAATGATATGGGAGTCATCTGCGGCGTTACTACGAACCCTTCCCTGATTGCAAAGGAAGGAAGAGTTTTTGAGGAGGTTATCGCCGAGATTGCATCTATCGTGGACGGCCCTATCAGCGGAGAGGTGAAAGCGACTACGGTAGATGCGGAGGGAATGATTAAAGAAGGCAGAGAGATTGCTAAAATTCATCCCAACATGGTAGTTAAAATCCCGATGACTGTGGAAGGCTTAAAGGCTTGTAAGGCTTTGACGGCAGAGGGTATCAAGACAAATGTAACTCTGATATTCACAGCCAATCAGGCATTGCTGGCAGCCCGGGCCGGAGCTACATATGTATCGCCTTTCCTGGGACGGCTGGATGACATCAGCCAGAGGGGTGTGGACCTCATTCGGGAGATTGCAGAGATATTTGCGGTGGCCGGCGACATTGATACACAGATAATCGCCGCAAGCGTTCGTAATCCCATTCACGTTACAGACTGCGCTTTAGCAGGAGCTGATATTGCTACCGTTCCTTATGGCGTAATTGAGCAGATGACAAAGCATCCTTTGACTGATGCAGGTATTCTGAAGTTTCAGGCTGACTACAAGGCAGTATTTGGAGAATAAAACACAGATAGAAACAGAGAAAAGTCCCCAACGGATTGGTTGGGGACTTTTCTCTGCGTTGGAGGGCGAGATGAGGACAATTTTGGTGGAGGATGACAGTATTTCCATGGAGCTTATGGAGCAGGGCTGTAAAAGTAGGCCGGAGGTTGAGATTGTAGGAAAATACAATGATGCCAGAGAGGCGCTTACCTATGTGAGGGAGCATCCGGTAGATTTTGCGCTGCTGGATGTGGAGCTGCCCCAGATGAATGGATTGGAGCTGGGCAGCGAATTTAAGAAACTGAATGGGGATATGATATTGATTTATGTGACGGGCTGCAGCCAGTATGCGGTGGATGTGCTGAAGAGTAAGGCGGATTATTGTATTATGAAGCCTTGTGACAGAAGGGATATTGAGGACGCAGTAGGCAGGGCGAGTCTGTTGGCCAGACGACTGCAAAAACGTATACGCGTGGAGACCTTTGGGCGTTTTGAGGCATATGTGGAGGATAAGCCCTTGTATTTTGCCAACAGTAAGGCACGGGAGCTCTTTGCTTATTGCATTCACAGAGAAGGGGCCAATGTAGGGATGGAGGAGGCTATTGATATACTCTGGCCGGAACGTCCCTATGATGAAAGGGTAAAGAGGCTGTACCGCAAGGCGGTAAGCGCCATTCAGCTTACGTTGGCCCAGAGGGGCGTCAGGGATGTTTTTGACAGGAAGCGGGGAAGCTGCCATGTGGAGAAGGATAAATTGGACTGCGATTTGTTTGATTTTGTGAGCGGACGCAGGTTGTCTCCTGTGCAGAAAGAGCGTCTGCGGCTGGGCTATATGGCGGAGTACAGCTGGGCCGAGGAGAGAATCTATGAATTGATGACGGCCTGTCCCGAATTGTTTGACAGATAGGAAAACCAGGGCTTTTTATGCCCTGGTTTTCCCTTTGCTTACGCAATTACTTCATCTGCTCTTCCTGCTTCTTAATCATACGACGAACCATCTCACCGCCGATAGAACCGGCTTCCTTGGATGTCAGGTCACCGTTGTAACCCTCCTTCAGATTTACACCAAGCTCAGATGCAACCTCGGTTTTAAAACGGTCCATAGCTGCCTTAGCCTCAGGAACTTCTACTCTATTACTTCTGCTTGCCATTTTTTTCACCTCCATTTTTTATGACTTCTCTATCTTTAAGATAAGCACAGCATTCAGCCGCCTGTACAGCTGTGCCTGTCTTAAAGACATACTTTTGCTGTCTGGCTTTTGTCTGCTACGATTATCTTGGTAATAGTATTAGCAGGGAAAATGAAATTATTATGGTAACTTTTGTATTTATCTGTTATACTTGAAAGGTTAAAAGAATGGTGGAATAGTAAATGAATCTGTTTATAAGAAATCAAAAGAAGCAAACGAAAAATAAAATTATCAGATTATTGTGTCTGATTTTGCAGGCTCTTTTGCTGACGGCTTTTTTAAGCGGCTGCGGCAGTCAGGGCGCTCAGTCTGCCGATAAGATGCGTGTGGGTGCGCTGAAGGGCCCCACGACGATGGGATTGTTATTCCTGATGGAGGACGCCGCACAGGGAAATACGAAAAATCAATATGATTTTCAGATGGCCACGGGCGCTGACGAGCTGTTGTCCCGGATGGTAAAGGGCCAGCTGGATATAGCTCTGATTCCGGCCAATGTGGCGAGCGTGCTCTATCAAAAGACGGAGGGAGAGGTCTGTGTGATTGCTGTCAATACGTTGGGAGTATTGTATTTGACTACCGGTGACGAAGCCGTTCAGCATATGGAAGACTTGGAGGGACGCACCGTCTATCTCACGGGCAAAGGCACCACGCCGGATTATGTGCTGCAGTATCTTTTGGAAAAAAACGAAATAAGGAATTGTAAGCTGGAATATAAATCGGAGGCGACGGAGGTTGCCGCCATACTGGCGGAAAAGCCCGGGGAAATCGGCTTGCTGCCGCAGCCCTTTGTGACGGCGGCCTGTATGCAGAATGATAAGCTTTCGGCGGTCGTTTCCTTAAATGAGGAGTGGAATGCCGTACAGGAGGAGCCTGCATACGGCATGGTTACCGGGGTGACTGTGGTACGGCGGGCATTTCTGGAGGAGAATCCCGAGGCGGTGAAAAGCTTTCTGGAGGAACACAAAAACAGTGTGCAATCCCTTGGGGAGAATCCGGATAAGGCTGCGGCGCTTTGCGTGGAGGCAGGCATTGTGGCGAAGGAGGCCGTTGCGCAAAAAGCGATACCGGAATGCAATATCACCTGCATTACCGGGGAAGCCATGAAGGAGGCGCTGGAGAGTTATCTGCAGGTCTTGTATGAGAGAGCGCCGGAGTCTGTGGGCGGCAGTATGCCGGGGGCAGACTTTTATTCCCGCGAGCAATGAGCCAAGTATCATGCTTGCATGAGCATTTGGCGAATGCCGCGAGGGTCAATACCCCGCTGCTTGCAGCGCTTCAAATTTCATGCCCCGTTGCTTGCAGCGGGGGTATTGACTTTATATCATAGGAAACTCACGCACTCGTGCGAAGGGAAATATGCTGCAAAAGCAGGCTGCTTTTGCAGCTGCACTCGGCGCAGCAAAGCAGCCAAGTCCCTCAAGATTGAGGGATACAGGGAGTTGAAGCGGACTTGGCTGCTTTGTTATTCTATCATAGGAAATACTGTGCCACTGTGAAACAATAAAGTATATGAATTTCCTATGATATAAAATAGGATGAGTAATGAGTCGCAGGAATATACGGGAGGATAACTTGAGCAGGCGGGAACATAAAAGGAAAACACAGGATACAGATAAAAAAAGAAAGGCTTTAAAGCAGATTTTGTCGGGAGGATTCTGGCTGCTGGTATGGCACGTCGCAGCCATCCTGGTGGATAATCAGCTGCTTTTAGTGACGCCGTTGGAGGCGTTTCGGGTACTCATCGGCTTCCTGGACAATCTGCAGTTCTGGCAGACGATTCTCATGTCGCTGCTTCGTATTATTGCGGGACTGGCTTCGGGAGTTTTCCTGGGATTTGTGCTGGCGGCCGTCAGCTATCGCTTTAAGACGGCGGAGAATCTGATAAGGCCTCTGATGAACCTGTTAAAAACCGTGCCGGTGGTGTCTTTTGTGGTACTTCTTTTGATTTGGTGGGGAGCGGGCTTTTTGTCTATTTGTATTTGCTTTTTGATTGTGTTTCCCAATATCTATGTAAGTACGCTGGAGGGGTTGAAAAATACGCCTAAAGAGCTTTTGGAGATGGCAAGGGTATTCGGCATCTCTGTCAGGGGAAGTTTTTTCTATATTTATCGTCCGGCGCTGAGACCCTTCATAAACAGCGGTCTGTCTCTGGCTCTCGGCATGTGCTGGAAGTCGGGGGTGGCGGCAGAGGTTATCGGTACGCCGGCCTTTTCCATCGGAGAACAGCTGTATCTGTCAAAAATCTATCTGGACACAGGAGGGATTTTTGCCTGGACAGCGGTTATTATTATACTCAGTATTCTGTTTGAAAAGCTGTGTATGAGGCTTGTGGAAGCTTTTTTTGAATGGGAACCCGGCGCAGGTCTGCCTCGAAGGGCGGATAGGGCCGCTATAGGACAGGAGGGGAGAGACGAGGGCCTTTCCTGTGAAGATATCGGTAAGGCCTATGGAGAGAACAGGGTACTGGAGCATTATAGCGCAAGCTTCCCTGCGGGAGAGATTTCCCGTCTGACATGGGATTCCGGCAGAGGAAAGACTACGCTGCTTCGGCTTTTTGCGGGTCTGGAAAGACCGGACAGCGGGCGATTAGTAAAGCCCGGAAGCTGTGGGATGCTGTTTCAGGAGGATAGACTTTGTATGGAATACAGCGCTCTGAAGAATGTGGAGCTGGTCACGGGGGACTGGGATAAGGGCAGAGAAGCTTTGCTGCAGCTGTTGGGACAGGAGGACATTGAGAAGCCCTGTTGTCAGCTTTCCGGCGGGCAGAGACGACGGGTTGCGCTGGTGCGCGCCATGGAAGCGCCGGCGGCTTTTGTACTTTTGGATGAGCCTTTTACGGGGATGGACGCCAAAACCAGAGTCCTGGCAGAAAATTATATTGCCAAAAAGCAACAGGGGCGGGCTGTTTTGATGGCCACCCATCAATAGGGAAGGTCCGATATCCAACGATTGGTTTCTTCGATAAAGTTTATTCCAAAAAAGATTTGTGTTTTCTGGATATCTATGCTATAATTCTAAAATGACTGTGATTATGTCCGTAGGAAATGTTCGTAAGGACAGATAATATAAATCTCCGATGGAGGCACACAGGTAATTGAAGGAGGAAATACAATCATGAGCTTACAGGTAGAAAAGTTAGAGAAAAACATGGCTAAGCTGACCATTGAGGTTGCGGCGGATGAATTGGAGAAGGCAATTGAGAAGGCTTATCAGAAAAACAAGAATAGAATCAGTATTCCCGGTTTCCGTAAGGGTAAAGCGCCCCGTAAAATGATTGAACAGATGTATGGCAGAGAAATCTTCTATGAAGATGCTGCAAATGAGTTGATTCCCGATGCGTATGAAAAGGCTCTTGAGGAATGCACAGAGGATATTGTGTCCTCTCCTAAGATTGACGTGACCCAGATAGAGCAGGGCAAGCCTTTTATTTTTACTGCATTGGTGGCCTTGAAGCCCGAGGTGTCTCTGGGGACTTATAAGGGCGTGAAGGTGGAAAAGACGGATACTTCTGTGACCGACGAGGAAGTGGACGCCGAGCTGAACAGAGAGCGGGAGAGCAATGCAAGAACCGTAACCGTAGAGGACAGGCCTGTAAAGGATGGAGATATCACCATTATTGATTTTGAAGGCTTTGTGGACGGTGTGCCCTTTGAGGGCGGCAAGGGCGAGAATCACTCTCTGACGATTGGTTCGGGAGCCTTTATCCCCGGTTTTGAGGAAAAGCTGATTGGCGCGAAGCTGAATGAGGAGACGGAGGTTCATGTGACCTTCCCTGAGGAGTATCATGCTGAGGAGCTTGCCGGAAAGGCAGCTGTGTTTAAGTGTACGGTTAAGGAAATCAAGGAGAAGGAGCTGCCTGAGCTTGACGATGAGTTCGCAGGCGAGGTTTCGGAGTTTGATACTCTGGCCGAGTATAGAGAGGATGTGAAGCGTAAGCTTCAGGAAAAGAAAGAGGCCGAGGCAAAGAATGCCAAGGAGGAGGCTGTTGTGGACGCTATTATTGCGGACGCCAGGATGGAGCTTCCGGATGCTATGGTGGAAACGCAGCAGAGACAGATGCTTGATGAGTTTGCCCAGAGAATGCAGGCGCAGGGTATTTCCCTGGAGCAGTATATGCAGTTTACAGGCGCAACTCCCGATACATTGATGGAGCAGATTAAGCCCCAGGCGCTGAAGAGAATTCAGTCCCGCCTTGTGATGGAGGCTGTGGTTAAGGCCGAGAATATCGAGGCTTCCGAGGAAGAATTTGAGGAAGAGATAAAGGCGATGGCTGAGGCTTACAGTATGGAGGCCGATAAAGTGAAGGAGCTGCTCGGTGAAAACGGTGCAAAACAGGTAAACATGGATATCTGTATTAAAAAGGCCGTTGAATTGGTGGTTGAGAGTGCAAAGGAGACAAAGCCCGGTAAATCACGGGGAAAGAAAACCGAGACGGAGGCTTCTGCGGAGGCATAAAAATCTTACGGGAAGAGAAAATCGGGTTGTGTCTGGAACAGGCACAACCCACATCTTTGCTTAACTTTTTATAAAAATAATTTCATTTGGTTGAAATTGGAATAGAAGTAGGATATTCTAATGGTAGCAAAAAAGAAAGGCGGGATTTCGATATGAGTTTAATACCTTATGTGGTGGAACAGACGAGTAAGGGTGAAAGGTCCTATGATATATATTCAAGACTTTTGAAGGACCGGATTATTTTTCTGGGTGAGGAAGTCAACGAGACGACTGCCAGTATTGTGGTGGCGCAGCTTTTGTTTCTGGAGGCGGAAGATCCGGAGAAGGATATTCATTTGTATATCAACAGCCCCGGAGGAAGTGTAACGGCAGGCATGGCAATTTATGATACCATGAAATATATTAAGTGCGACGTCTCCACAGTCTGTATCGGCATGGCGGCCAGTATGGGCGCTTTTCTTCTGGCAGGCGGCGCAAAGGGCAAGCGTTTTGCTCTTCCCAATGCGGAGATTATGATTCATCAGCCTTTGGGCGGTACACAGGGTCAGGCTACGGAGATTGAGATTGCTGCGAAGCATATCTTAAAGACGAAGGAGAAATTAAACCGTATGCTGGCGGAAAATACCGGCAAGGATTATGAGACCATATGCTCCGACACGGAGCGTGACAACTGGAAGAGCGCCGAAGAGGCCTGCGAGTATGGTCTGATAGATAAAGTGATTGCATCTCATGACACCGGCAAATAACCGTTGTAAAAAAAATAGTTACAGGAGTAAGTAAATGGCTGGAAAAATTTCCGATAATGATATTAGATGTTCTTTTTGCAACAAGAGTCAGAGTCAGGTGCGTAAACTGATTGCGGGACCTGCCGGCGTATATATTTGCGACGAGTGTGTGGATATCTGTGCAGATATTCTGGAGGAGGAGCTGGAGGAAGAAGAATTTGAAAACAGGGAGCGCCCCGAGATTAATCTGTTAAAGCCCAAGGAAATCAAAGGATTTCTGGATGATTATGTGATTGGCCAGGAGGAGGCAAAAAAAGTGCTTTCCGTAGCGGTTTATAATCATTATAAGCGTGTGACGGCGCCCAGAGACCTGAATGAGGTAGAGCTGCAGAAGAGCAATATTATTATGGTGGGGCCTACCGGCTCCGGTAAGACCTATCTTGCCCAGACACTGGCAAAAATTATCAATGTGCCTTTTGCCATAGCGGACGCTACGACACTCACGGAGGCAGGTTATGTGGGCGAGGATGTGGAAAATATACTGCTTAAGTTGATTCAGGCAGCAGACTATGATGTGGAGCGCGCCCAATACGGTATCATTTATATTGACGAAATCGATAAGATTACCAAGAAGAGCGAGAATGTATCCATTACCCGTGATGTTTCCGGGGAAGGCGTGCAGCAGGCGCTTCTGAAAATTGTGGAGGGGACTGTGGCCAGTGTGCCGCCCCAGGGAGGCAGAAAGCATCCGCATCAGGAGTTGATACAGATTGACACTTCCAATATTCTCTTTATTTGCGGCGGCGCTTTTGACGGACTGGAGAAGATTGTGGAGTCCCGGCTGGACAGAAAGTCCATCGGCTTTAATACAGAGGTCAGCCAGAAGTCCACAAAGGAGCTGAGCGACCTTCTGCAGGAGGTAGTGCCTCAGGATTTGGTGAAATTTGGATTGATTCCGGAGTTTGTGGGTCGTGTGCCCATCTGTGTGTCTTTACGGGGTCTGGATAAGGAAGCCTTAATCCGTATTCTGCAGGAGCCTAAGAATGCGTTAATTAAGCAGTATCAAAAGCTTTTTGATATGGATGGAGTAGAGTTGACCTTTGAGAAAGAAGCGATTGAGACGATTGCAGACAAGGCCTTTGAACGAAAAACGGGGGCCAGAGGCCTGCGCTCTATTATGGAGAGCGTAATGATGGATACAATGTATGAGATTCCTTCAGACCAGTCCATTGAGGCCTGTGTGGTGACAAAGGGCGCTGTCGAGGGAGAAGCTCAGCCCTTGACCATTCACAGGGAGAGCATGAGGAAAGCAAGGTAAGAGAAAATAACGCCGCCGCCAAGGGCGGCGTTTTGTGAATATTGCACAAAGACGATGCCGGAGAACGGCGCAGAAATGAGGTTCCTATGGTAATTAAGAAGGTGAGTCTGGAAACGGTGTGCGGCATCACGAGTAAGCTGCCAGAGACAGAGTATCCCCAGGTGGCTTTTGCCGGTAAGAGCAATGTGGGGAAATCCTCGCTGATAAATGCACTGATGAATCGGAAGGCATTAGCCCGCACCAGTTCTCAGCCGGGTAAGACCCAGACAATCAATTATTATAATATCAATGACAGCTTATATTTTGTGGATTTGCCGGGCTATGGCTATGCCAATGCCAACGAAAAAGTAAAAGCCCAGTGGGGTAAAATGGTGGAGGATTATTTACATAAATCCAAGCAGCTGAAGAAGGTTTTTCTGTTGATTGATATCAGGCATGCACCATCCGGCAATGACTGTATCATGTATGATTGGATTTGCCGGATGGGCTATCAGCCTGTCATGATAGCGACTAAGCTGGATAAGATAAAAAGAAGCCAGGTGGAGAAGCAGCTGAAGCTGATTCGAACTACGCTGAATGGGGATAAGGATAGTGTCATCATTCCTTTCTCGGCGGTCACGAAACAGGGCCGGGAAGAGATTTATGAGCTGCTGGATGAGTTATTGGAGCAGGAAAAGGCGGAGCGTTGAAGCGGACTTGTCCGATTTGTTCCTAGGCGAAAACAGTGATAGGATGCATGGGATATGCAGGGGTATGGCTATGAAGAAGTATTGGAAGGCGTTAGTAAATATAGCGGTTGCGCTGGTGATTTTGCTGTTGGTGGTTTTATTGGTACCCAGGCTTTTGATTTTCTTTTCCCCTTTTGTGGTGGCATGGGTGATTGCATTGCTGGCTGCCCCTCCGGTGCGTTTTCTGGAGGTGAAGCTGAAGCTTAGGCGTAAGGCCAGCAGCGTTTTTGTGATTATTCTTGTGATAGCGCTGGTGGTGTTGATAATGTATCTGGTGGGTGCAAAGCTCGTGGAGGAAATCGTAGGGCTGATAGGAGCCATGCCTGATATGTGGGCCAGCGCGGAGTCGGATTTTCAGGAGATAGGCGAGAATTTAAGCGTTATCTATAATCGTCTGCCCGAAAACATGCAGCAGAGTATTATGGATATAGGCTCCCGGATAGGCAGTTATGTGGGTGATTTCTTTGGCGGTATCGGAAGCCCTACGTTGGAGGCTGTGGGTAATTTTGCCAGGTCTCTGCCATCTGTAATCATAGGGATTATTATGGCATTGCTTGCCTCTTACTTTTTTGTGGCGGAGAGAGGCAGCATCAATGAATGGTTCAGAAAGCACACGCCGGTTTCTCTGCAGAGGCGTTATCTGCTGGTAAAGCGCAGTATGGTGTTGGCTGTGGGAGGTTATTTAAAAGCGCAGTTAAAAATTGAGGTTTGGATGTATTTGCTTTTGGTGGCGGGGCTCAGTATTTTGCAGGTAAATTATGCTTTTTTGATTGCGGTGGGCATTGCCTTTTTAGATTTGCTGCCCTTTTTCGGAACCGGCACGGTGATGGTTCCCTGGGCAATCGTCAAAATACTCAGCGGAGATTATAAGATGGCCATTGGCCTGCTCATTATCTGGGGAGTGGGTCAGCTGGTAAGGCAGATGATTCAGCCTAAAATTGTAGGAGATTCCATCGGCGTTCCTCCTATTCCGACTCTCTTTTTGCTTTATGCGGGCTATAAGCTGTACGGGGTGCTGGGAATGATTATTGCGGTGCCCTTTGGCCTGATTCTCTATACCATGTATGAGGAGGGGGTTTTTGACACCACCAAAAACAGCGTTATGATACTGGTGTCCGGTATCAATCGTTTCCGCAGATTCAATCGGGAGGATTTAAAAAATATCCCGGCAGGTCCCAGGCCGGAGGAAAAGACAGGGGAGGCGGAAGAAAGATAAGATGCACAATATCAGATTGGTGATACAGTATGAAGGAACCAGATATCAGGGCTGGCAGAGACAAGCAGCTTCGGACAACACAATCCAGGGAAAACTGGAGCAGCTTTTGTCCAGAATGTGCGGCGAACCGATAGAGCTTATGGGGAGCGGAAGAACCGACGCCGGCGTACATGCTTTGGGACAGGTGGCAAATTTCCATACGAAAAGCGAGATGACGCCGGAGGAAATGCGTACTTATATCAACAGCTATCTTCCGGAGGATATTGCCGTCATAGAGGTTGCAGAGGCGGCTCCCAGATTTCACAGCCGCCTGAATGCTGTGGGAAAATGTTATCGATACCTGGTGCAAAACGGCCCTGTGCGGGATGTGTTTCGCCGCAGGTATGAGCTGGAGATTTCGGAGCCTCTGAATGTGGAGGCCATGCGGCAGGCGGCGCAGTTTATGTGCGGGGAACATGATTTTAAGGCTTTTACCTCGGCGAAGAAAGGGAAAAAGCAGACGGTTCGTCGCATTGACAGGATAGAAATCACGGAGAATGCGGACGGACAGCCGGGCCTGATAAGCTTCACCTTTCAGGGCAACGGCTTTTTGTATCATATGGTGCGAATTATGATGGGGACGCTTCTGGAAGTGGGAAGCAAAGAAAGAAGTCCGGAGAATGTCAAGGAGGTATTGAGAGCAGGAGAGCGTGCCCGGGCAGGCAGACTGGCGCCGGCCAAGGGTCTGACCTTGGTGAAGGTTTTTTATGACTGAAACGCTGATATGCAATTTTTTTGAAAAAATTATGCAAATATGAAACATTTACCCTCTAAAATGAGTCTAACATATTAGAGGGATTTTTTTATTGTAAGGAAATATTGTGTTACTGCAAGGTATTAAAGTGCATGGATTTTCTATGATACAAAAAATTGGATGCGCACCCGTGCGAATGGAAATATGCTGCAAAAGCAGACACAAGAATAATTTGGCAAAATGTGAGTGGTACAGTACACTGATACAGAGAAGTTCCCCTCAATTTATTGAGTTTGGTATGCGTGCTGAAGTACGCAAGAGGTACAACAATAGAAAAAAGGAAAGGCGGATAAACGTAAATGGAGAAAAATATCGTTATTTACAAGAATGTCACAGGAACAGCACAAAAGCTGGGTAAATTATGTGCAGGAGACGGCATCTATATCAGGTTGGTGGATTCCAGAGAAACATTATTGGCGCAGCTTGGTTCCGCCAATTTGCAGTTGATTTTGTTGGATATAGAACTGGAGGAGCAGGGATGGGGCAATGGAGTGCGGTTGATTGCGGATATTCGTTCCAGAAGCAGTATGCCCGTTATTGTGGTATCCGGACAATCCGCCGAATCTGCAAAGATAAGCGCATTGAATGCCGGGGCGGATGATTATGTATGTGCGGATTGCAATCCGCTGGAGCTTCTGGCCAGAATCAGAAGTCAGCTGAGACGGTACACGCAGCTGGCAAATTTATGCGATAATATCAGCCAGATTTATAAGGTGGATGGCCTGGAGATTGACGATACCCAGAGAAAGGTGATGGTGGATGGCAGGGAGGTAAAGCTGACCCCCATTGAATATAAGATTTTACGGCTTCTGGTAAAGGAGAGCGGAAAGGCATTGCCCATCAGCCAGATTTATGAGTCTATCTGGCATATGCGGGCGGTAGGAGCCGATAATGTGATTGCCGTGCATATTAGGCATATTCGGGAGAAGATTGAGAGAGACCCCAAGCAGCCCTACTATCTGAAGGTTGTGTGGGGAACCGGTTATAAGGTGGGATAAGATGAAACGGTGGAGACTGCGTACTCCTTGACAAATGATAAAAGATACTTTAATGTATTATGAGAATAGTACATTAAAAGCATGGAGGAGCAGTTGAAATGAACCTGGGTAACGTATGGACAAAGGAGATTCCCGAAGAAAAAAAGGGTCTGAGCGGCAGTACCATAAAGCTGATTGCGGTTATTACAATGATAATTGACCATATAGGAGCGGCTGTTTTGGGGCGTTATCTGACGCAGACAGGAATAGGAAACATTATGCAAAGCGGTTCCCAGGAGGCGCTTGCCGCCTGGATGCGGGAGTTTTATGGGTTGTATGCCACATATGAGGTAATGCGTTATATAGGAAGAGTTGCCTTTCCGATTTATTGCTTTTTGTTGGTAGAGGGATTTTTCAGAAGCAGAGATTTGCGAAAGTATTCGTTGAGGCTGTTTTTGTTTGCTGTGATATCGGAGATTCCGTTTGATTTGGCATTTAACGGCAAGGTCTGGTATAGCGGGTATCAGAATGTATTTTTTGAATTATTTGTGGGGCTGCTGACCATTATGGGGATTTGCGCCGTCGGTGAACGTATCCGTAGCAGGTTTCTGAATGTTTTGGCCTGTATAGGAATAACGGCGGCGGCAGCCATGCTGGCAGAGGGCATGGCATTGGATTATGGGGCGATTGGGATAGTCTGCATTGTGCTTCTATATAGCAGCGCCTCTAATAAAAGAAGGCAGATAATAGTGGGTGCATTGTCCTTTTGTTGGGAACTGACAGCGCCTCTGGCATTTATTCCCATCTCTTTTTATAATGGTAAGAGAGGATTGTCGTTGAAATATTTCTTTTATATGATTTATCCGATACATCTGCTGCTTTTATATTTCATTTGCCTATGCTTAGGAATAGCCGGATATTCGGCTCTGTAATTTTTGCTCAGGAACTTAAAACATGTTCAGGAACTTAAAACATGTTCCAGCAGGATTTTCAGGCCCATGCAGATGAGAATGATTCCACCGGTTATTTCGGCTTTGGCCTTGTATTTTATACCAAACACATTGCCCACCTTGACGCCGAAGGCGGAAAGCAGGAAGGTGATAATGCCGATAAAGCTTACGGCGGGTATAATATTTACCTGGAGGAAAGCAAAAGTAACGCCTACGGCCAGAGCATCGATACTGGTGGCAATAGCTAAAAGCAGCATGGTTTTTACGTCAAGGGAAGCATTTTCGGAGCATTCTTCTTTGGAAAGGGCTTCCCTTATCATAGAAATTCCGATGAATCCCAGCAGAACAAAAGCAATCCAATGGTCAATGGAGGTTATGTAGTTTTTGAAACGGCTGCCCAGAAGATAGCCGATAAGAGGCATCAGAGCCTGAAAGCCGCCAAACCAGAAACCTACGACTGTCGCCTCCCTCAGAGATATTTTCTGCATGGCAAGCCCCTTACATACGGATACGGCAAAAGCATCCATGGAGAGCCCTACGGCAATCAGGAATAATTCAAATAAATTCACGATTTTCCCTCCTGATAAATGATTACAATATTAATCATAACAATGGTTTGATTGCGTCAAATAAAAATATCCGCAGATTTCTCTGCGGATATCAGGTGTCATGTGAGTAGGATTATGCTACAACAGTAACATTGGTAGCACGAATCTTGCTGCTGTTCTGAGGGTCGCACTCAGTATCAAAAGTTACCTTCTGACCTTCCTCCAGAGACTTGAAGCCGTCAGCATTGATAGCGGAGAAATGTACGAAAACCTCTTCGCCGTTAGCGCTGTTCGTGATGAAACCATAACCCTTCTGTGCATTAAACCATTTAACTGTACCGTTATTCATGTCAGTACCTCCTTTTTTAAATAGGGCAAAGCCCGTTTTAGTATTAGTGATTCTAAAACGTAGGACAAAAAAATCACATATTTTTGTAAACCATCATAAAAAGTAACAATGACTTACAAAAATATGTGAGTTCAATGACTTTCATTTAGAATACGTCTATATTTTAGCATTTCATTTACGATATGTCAATCCCCATTTTAGATATTTTCCAGTTTAAAAGCAACGCTTTGTAACAGCTCAAAACAGGCATAATTTTCATAGATCTGTAAAAAATAGGTGATAAAGACAAAAAACAGTAAAGCGTCAAACTTTGTGCCTGCGCTGCGGCATAAAGTTTGTATGATGATAAGGGGCAGCGCAGAAACGAGGGAGATTATGAATACATTGATTCCTATGTGGACTGCTGTAACAACTATGCTTGTGGCAGCCTATACGGGCTTTTGGCTGGGAAGAAGCAGTACCGTCATGGTAACGGAGCAGGGTGAGGAACCGGAAAGGGAAAATAAAAAGCGCGGTAAATCTGTGGTAAAGCCGCCCCGGGGAAGAGAGGTGGCAAGTCCGGCGGCCGGAAGTGTGGGAAGCTTTTATGAAGGAATGCTTCAGGGCGCGGTCATTCAGTCTACCCAGGGAAAGCTGTATGCGCCGGCTTCCGGAAAGATTATCAAGGTCTATCCCATGGGCTGCGCTTTTCTTCTCAGGACGGATTACGGGGTGGAGCTGCTTTTGCAGGCGGGTAAGCCGGAGGACGAGCTTCTGGGAGAATATTACAGGCCCCGGGTGGTATGTAATGAGATAGTCAGCAAGGGGAAGCTTCTATTAGAGTATGACAGAGACGCGCTGCTTACAAAGGGCGTTGATACTTCTATTTATGTAAGTGTAAATGCCCCTGCCATGAATAATCAGGTGACGCTTACGCAGGCGGATACCGTGAGAGTGGGTGAACAGCTGCTGTGGGTGCTGTAGAGGCAGGGGTTGCAATTTTGTCGATTGTTATAAAAGAGATTGCTATCAAAAACAGATTATGACTTGACAAATACCCTATGGGGGTATATCCTGTAAGAAGAGAAGGGTACCCCTGTGGGGTATTTTGCGTTATGCTTGGAAAACTGCGGAGAAATGAGGTTATATATGGCGGAGAATAGGGAGAAAACCAGAGGAAGCATACCCGAAAGAGAGGGGTGCTGCCATAAGAAGGCAACGCCCAGAGAGGAAGGGGAATTAAGGCTGCTGAAGAACCGCATCAGCCGCATGGTGGGACAGCTCAACGGTATTGGAAGAATGCTGGACGAGAATCGGTATTGCGAAGAGATTTTGACCCAGATAGCGGCAGTGGAAAGTGCGCTGCAGGCCTTTGGTTATTTGATTTTAAAGGAGCACATGGAAAGCTGCGTGGTGGAGGAAATCCGGAAGGGGAACACGGCTGTTATAGAGGAGGCAGTAGAGCTGATAAAGAAATTAAAGTGAGTTTTTGCGAGGATGCGGTTGAAAAACGGTAAAGCTTCGAAAGGAGATTGGAAATGAAGGAAAGATATCATATATCGGGGATGACCTGCTCGGCCTGTTCCGCTCATGTGGAGAAGGCGGCAAATAAGCTTAAGGGCGTGGAGCGTGCCAGTGTGAATCTGCTGACGGAAACCATGGAGATTACTTATGACGAGGAGCAGCTTTCAGCCCGGCATATTGTGGAGGCGGTAGAGAAGGCCGGGTACGGCGCCAGCCTGATAGACGGGGGCCGCAGGCAGAGCGGCTCCTTACAGAGGGAAGGCGTGAGCGGGGATAGAGAAAGGGCAGACAAAAGGGGCGCAGAAGAGGGGAGAGGGACTCGAGATGTGGGAAGAGAAGGCGGTATGCGGGAGGAGCTTCGCAGACAGGCCCTGGAAGAGGACAGAGGGATGAAATGGAGGCTGGGTATCTCGGTTGCGTGTCTGATTCCTCTGATGTATGTGGCCATGTATCATATGTATCACAGCTTGCTGCATATTCCCGTGCCTCAGTTTATGCTGCAGGTATTTCATGGGAATGAAAATGCTATGATTTTGGCTATGACCCAGCTGCTTTTGCTGCTGCCTATTCTATATATGAACCGGAAATTTTTTGCAGTGGGCTTCAAGACGCTGGCCCATTTGAATCCCAATATGGACAGTCTCATCGCGATAGGAGCTTCGGCGGCTGTGGGATATGGTATCTTTGCCATGTACCGAATCGGCTGGGGGTTGGGGCATGGTAATGCGGAGTTAGTGGAGCGATATTCTCATGATTTATATTTTGAATCCGCAGGTACGATTTTGACGCTGATTACGGTGGGGAAATATCTGGAGAGCCGTTCCAAGAGAAAAACCGGGGATGCGATTACCCGGCTGATGGATTTATCTCCCAGACTTGCGGTGGTATTGGGGGAGGACGGGCAGGAGAGAGAAATTCCTACGGAGGAGGTCTGCCGGGGAGATATCTTTCTGGTAAAGCCCGGCAGTCTGGTGCCTGTGGACGGCACAGTGCTGGAGGGAGCCTCCAGTGTAGATGAGGCGGCTATCACCGGGGAGAGTATACCGGTGGAGAAGCAAAAAGGTGACAGGGTGGTCTCCGCTACTATGAATAAAGCGGGCTTTCTTAAATGCCGGGCGGACAGAGTGGGGGAGGATACCACGCTCTCCCAGATTATCCGGCTGGTGGAGGAGGCCGGAGGCAGTAAAGCGCCGATTGCACAGCTGGCGGATAAGGTGGCGGGAGTGTTTGTGCC
>JAMOZS010000028.1 GCA_023667765.1 Roseburia sp.
TTGGTACTTTGGGGGGATACGCCTGTTTTTAAACTGCAATTTGCGGAAACTCAAGTTAGTTTTGGGCTTACTGCGCCTCCGCCACCGCTTCTTTCATAGCCTTCACATACTCATAAAGCTTCGGTGCGGAACCGCTGCCGTTCTGGGCAATAATTTTGACAATGGCGCTACCCACAATACTCCCGTCCGATACGGCCGCCATATTGCCCGCCTGCTTGGGCGTACTAATCCCAAATCCAATGGCACAGGGCGTCTTTGTCACCTTCCGAATACTCTCTACAATAGAGGCGATATCCGTACTGATTTCCTTCCTTACCCCTGTGACGCCCATGGAACTTACCACATAGATAAAGCCCTCTGCCTGCTGTGCAATCATCCTGATTCGGCTCTCGGAGGTAGGGGCAATCATGGATATCACCGCCACATTATGAGCGCTTGCCGGCTCCTCCACCTCAGCCTTTTCCTCATAGGGCAAATCGGGAATAATAATACCATCCACCCCAAGCTCCTCGCATTTTGCGAAAAAGTGCTCATAACCATAATGAAATACGGGATTCAAATAGGTCATAAAGCACAAAGGAATATCAGATACCTCCCGCACCTTTCTCACAATCTCAAATACACCGTCCGTGGTCATGCCGCCCTTCAAAGCTCTGATATTAGCCTCCTGAATCACCACGCCCTCCGCGGTAGGGTCCGAAAAGGGAATACCGATTTCAATCATATCCGCACCGGCTCTTTCCATCTCCAAAATAAATTTCACCGTGCTGTCTCCATCCGGGTCTCCCGCCGTCAAAAAACCGATAAATGCCTTTTTATTAGGCGTATCAAACGCCTTCTTTATCTTATTGTTTTCGTTAATCATGGATATCCACCCCCCTGTATCTTGCAATGGCCGCTACGTCCTTGTCTCCTCTTCCCGACACACATATAATAATGCTCTGGTCCGGACTGTAATTTGAGGCGATTTTCCTTGCCTGCGCAATTGCGTGGGCGCTCTCGATGGCGCAGATAATGCCCTCCGTGCGGGCAATATACTCAAAGGCCTCCACGGCCTCCTCATCCGTGACCGGCACATACCTGGCTCTTCCTGTATCATGCAGATAAGCATGCTCCGGCCCGATGCCGGGATAATCCAGTCCCGCCGAAATAGAATAAACCGGTGCAATCTGCCCATACTCATCCTGACAGAAATAGGATTTCATACCATGGAAAATTCCGGGGGTTCCCTTTGCGATGGTGGCCGCATGGAAGGCGGTATCCACCCCCTTGCCTGCCGCCTCGCAGCCAATCAGCTCCACATCCTTATCCTCAATGAAATGATAGAAAGCGCCCATGGCATTGCTGCCGCCGCCCACACAGGCAATGACTGCTGCCGGCAGCTTTCCCTCTGCCTCCAGAATCTGAAGCTTCGCCTCCTTACTGATAACACTCTGGAAATCGCGCACTATCATGGGGAAGGGATGCGGGCCCATCACGGAGCCTAACACATAATGCGTATCCTCCACTCGGTTCGTCCACTCCCTCATGGCCTCGTTTACGGCATCCTTCAACGTCATTGTGCCGCTTTCCACCGCATGCACCTTCGTCCCCAGAAGCTCCATCCGATAGACATTCAGCGCCTGACGGTCTGTATCCTCCTTACCCATAAACACCTCGCACTCCATGCCTAGCAGCGCCGCCGCTGTAGCTGTAGCCACGCCGTGCTGTCCGGCGCCGGTCTCCGCAATAACGCGGGTCTTTCCCATCTTCTTTGCCAGAAGGCACTGTCCCAGCACATTATTGATTTTATGAGACCCCGTATGATTCAAATCCTCCCGCTTCAGATAAATCTTCGCGCCCCCCAAATCCTTCGTCATCTTTTCCGCATAATACAAAAGCGAAGGCCTTCCCGCATAGGTATTGAATAAATGCTTCAATTCGTCACAGAACTGCGCATCCTTTTTATAAAACTCATAAGCCTCCTCCAGGCGAATCAATTCATTCATCAAAGTCTCCGAAATATACTGACCGCCATGGACGCCATATCTTCCCTTACTCATCTCTTCCATCCTTTCCTTATCAGTGTACCGACACCTATTCGAAACCGAAACCTCTGACCACTCTGACCGCGGCGGCAATCTTTTCGCAATCCTTTACGCCGTCCGTCTCCACCCCGGAGCTGATATCCGCTCCATAGGGATGCAGACGCTGCGCCGCCTCCTCCAGATTGTCGGGATTTAACCCTCCTGCCAGAAAATAATCTCTCTCTACATCCGCAAGCAGCTGCCAGTCGAATACCCTTCCCGTACCGGCGCCGCTGTCAAAGAGCAGATAATCGGCGGCGCTGTCCAGCCAGGCCTCCACCATACAGCGGTTGAGCGCCCTGACCGTCTTAATCACAGGCTTTGCCGTAACGGCCTTAATATACAGAAGCTCCTCTTCGCTCTCGTCTCCGTGAAGCTGGGCGATATCTATCAGCCCCTTCTCCAGGCATTCTATCACCCGCTCCGGCTTTTCGTTTACAAAAACTCCTACCGCCTGGATCTCCGGTTCCAGCATTCTTCTAAGCCGCCATGCCTGCTCCAGAGATACGCTGCGCCGAAAGCCCTGTGCCAAAATAAAGCCACCGTAATCCGGCATGGCCTGATTGACATACTCCACATCCTCCGGCCTGCGCAGGCCGCAAATCTTAATCTTCATATAACTAACCATGCCCTTCCTCAGTCCGTGAGAAATTCTTCCCCCGCCAGCTCTGCCAGCATCCTCTTTTTATCGGCGCTGCGCATAAGCGTCTCTCCAATCAGTACGGCGTCTGTGCCGTTTGCCTCCAGCCTGGCAATGTCCCTTCTTGTTTTCATGCCGCTCTCCGACACAAAGAGAATATCCCTCGGTATGAGCTCCCGCAGCCTTAGGGAATTATCTAAATCCACCGTAAAGTCCTTCAGATTCCGATTGTTCACCCCTATGATACGGGCGCCGGCCTCTATGGCCATTTGGGCTTCCCTCTCGTCATGAGCCTCAACCAGGGCCGACATTCCCAGCTCTCCGGCAATTTCAGCATATTCCCTAAGCTGCTCTCCGGAAAGAATCGCACCTATCAAAAGTACCGCATCCGCGCCTATGACTTTTGCTTCATAGAGCATATACTCATCTACCGTAAAATCCTTACGCAGCAACGGAAGGCTCACCGCATCCCGAATCTCTTCCAAATACGCATTACTTCCCTGAAAATAATAGGGCTCTGTGAGAACCGAAATTGCATCCGCCCCGGCCTGCTGATATTCCTTCGCTATCTCCACATAGGGAAAATCCGCTGCGATAACCCCCTTAGAGGGCGACGCTTTCTTCACCTCACAGATAAAGCTCATACCCGGACGCGCCAGCGCCCGCTCAAAAGGGTATTCCTCCGGCCCTCTGTGCCTGGGCATATCCGCCGCCATTGCCCTCAATTCGGCTATGGGCTGTCGCCGCTTCCTGTCCTCTATCCTGTCTCTTGTCCTCCGGGCAATCTCTTCTAAAATCATGTCACTCTTCCTTCCCAATCCTAAAACCATATCATCCAAATCCACATTTTCCGGCCGCCCTCAGGGCATACCGCCTTTTATGCGATATTAGTCAGCTCCACAAACCTTTCCAGCTGCCTGTAGGCCTTTCCGCTGTCTATGGTTTCCGCTGCCAGTCTGACCCCCTGAGAAATGCTGTCCGCTTTTCCCGCCACATAGAGAGCCGCCCCTGCATTCATCAGCACAGCATCCCGCTTAGGGCCCTTCTCACCCTGCAGAATCCTTTTCGTAATTTCGGCATTCTCCTCAGGCGTTCCTCCCCGCAGCGCCTCCCTGTCACAACGGCTTAACCCCATTTCCTCCGGCGTAATAACATAAGATTTGAATTCCCCGTTGCAAATCTCACAGACACTGGTGGCGGCGCTTACGGAAATCTCATCCAGCTTCTCCTGCCCGTAGACCACCAATCCCCGCTTAATGCCCAGATTGGACAATACTCTTGCCAGGGGCTCTAACAATGCCTCCTCGTATACTCCGAGTACCATCATAGAAGGACAGGCGGGATTCGTCAGGGGGCCTAATATATTAAATATCGTTCTGATTCCCAGCTCCTTGCGAATGGGCCCCACATACTTCATGGCGCTGTGATACTTCTGAGCAAACAGAAAACATAATCCGATTTTCTCTAAAATATCCTTGCTTTTCTCAGGCTCGGGGCTGATATTCACCCCCAGAGCCTCCAGGCAGTCCGCCGCGCCGGATTTAGAGCTGGCGGCACGGTTGCCGTGCTTTGTGACAGGCACCCCTGCTGCGGAAATCACTAAAGAAGCTGTCGTCGAAATGTTAAAGGAATTAGCTCCGTCACCGCCGGTTCCCACTATCTCCAGCGTCTCCACGTCGGCATTCAGTTTCAGGCTGTGGCTGCGCATGGCCTCCGCGGAGCCCGTTATTTCCTCAATCGTCTCGCCCTTCAGCGAAAGCGCCGTCAGATATGCGCTTTTCTGCACATCGCTGGCCTGGCCGCTCATAATCTCATTCATGACCTCCTTCGCCATCTCATAGCCGATATCTTCCCCTTTACTAAGCTTAATAACTGCCTCTTTAATCATGTTCCTTTCCTCCTGCTGTTTATCGCAAACTCCTAAAAAATTCATCATAATCCGGCGTCCCTTCGGCGTCAGAACCGATTCCGGATGGAATTGAACCCCGTAAACAGGATACTCCCTGTGCTCCACCGCCATAATCTCACCCTCCGACGTCCTCGCCGTCACCTTCAGACACTGAGGCAGCGTAGTCTGCTCCGCCGCCAGAGAATGATATCTGGCCACTGTTACCTCCTTATCCATACCCCGAAACAACAGACTGTCTGTGTCCAGAGATACCACGCTTTGTTTCCCGTGCATCAGCCTTTTTGCATAAGTTATCTCGGCCCCGTACACCTCACAAACAGCCTGATGTCCCAGACAGATTCCCAGAATGGGCAGCTTCCCCGCAAAATACCGGATAACCTCCTCACAAATCCCCGCCGCCGAAGGTCTGCCGGGCCCCGGCGATATAATGATATGACTGGGATGAAGCGCCTCTATCTGGCTCACCGTCATCTCGTCATTTCGTATCACCTGAATATCAGGATTGATTGAGCCAATCAACTGATACACATTATAAGAAAAGCTGTCATAGTTATCAATCAATAAAATCATTGCTCCAAACCCTCCTGTGCTTCTTCTATCGCCGCTCTGATTGCCGCCGCTTTCTGAATACATTCCCGATATTCCCTCTCTGGCACACTGTCCGCTACAATCCCTGCGCCGGAACGAATAAACAGCTTTCCGTTCTTCGAAAAGGCCAGCCGGATGGCGATACAGGTATCCAGATTACCGGTAAAGGACAGATATCCGATGGCCCCTCCATAAATGCCCCGCTTATTATTCTCCAGCTCATTGATAATCTCACAGGCTCTCAGCTTCGGCGCCCCCGACAGAGTACCTGCCGGCAAAATGGCGTCCAATGCATCCAGAGCATCCTTATCCTCCCGCAGCTTACCGCTCACAGTGGAGCCAATGTGCATTACATGGGAATACCTCTCAATCGACATATACTTCTCTACGTTTACCGTACCGATTCTGCTGACCTTTCCAATGTCGTTGCGTCCCAAATCCACCAGCATATTATGTTCCGCCCTCTCCTTTTCATCTGCCAGAAGCTCCTTTTCCAGGGCCATGTCCTCCTCTGGATTCTCCCCCCTTCTGCGGGTGCCGGCCAGCGGGAAGGTATAGAGTCTATCCCCATAAAGCTTCACCAGTGTCTCGGGGCTGGCTCCTGCGATTTCTCCGTCCTCCCCCGAAAAGTAAAACATATAAGGCGAAGGATTCTCGGTGCGCAGCACTCTGTAGGCATCCAGAAGACTGCCTTCCATCCGTGCTTCCAGGCGATTGGACAGCACGACCTGGAAAATATCGCCTTCCTTGATATAATGCTTTCCCCTCTCCACCATATCGCAGTATTCCTTCTCCTGAAAGAGAGGAGTGAATTCTGATTGAAGCTTCAGAGGAAGCTCCTTTGCCGTCTCCCCATGTAAAAGCAGCTGCCTCATGCTTTGAAGCTCCAGCACAGCCTTGTGGTAATTGGTCTCCATATCATCGGTTTTCGCATTCACTATCAAAACCACCTTCTGTTTATAATTGTCAAATGCAATCACCTTATCAAACAGCATCAGATTCACATCCGAAAAGCCCTCCTCGTCCAGAGCATCCAGCTTCAGAGACGGCTCGCTGTATTTCACATAATCGTAGGAAAAGTAACCCACCAGGCCGCCGGTAAAAGGCGGCAGGTAATTCAGAACGGGGCTGCGATTCTCCCTGATAATGTCTCTTATGCATTCCCTTACATCCCGTTCCGTGCTCTGGGTCGTCATGGCCGTCTTTATCAGCGTCTGACCGTTATAACATTTGATTTCCAAAAGGGGGGAATACCCCAGAAAGGAATATCTGCCCCATCGCTTATCTGCCTCGGCGCTCTCCAAAAGATACGCGTGTCTGCTCACATTCTTCAAAATGCGCAGCACCTCTATGGGAGTCTTTTGGTCTGCATAGATTTCCATGCTCACGGGTACCACGCCATACTGTCCTTTGGCGGCCAGTTCCTTACATTCCTCTAATGTAGGCTGCAATTTCATTTGATTTCCTCCTTTTCATTTCCTGTGATATAAAAAAATCCTTGACAATATCTCTATTGTCAAGGACGGGTTATTCTTCTCTTCCCGCGGTGCCACCTTGCTTCATGATTCTCATCACGCTCTTATCAGGATACTAACATATCCCCGGCATCTGACGTGTGCCTTACGTCACAGAATACTTAAGCCATGCTCTTTCCCTGTGCCCTCCGTGGTCCATTTAACAGCTTGCATTTCCGACCTTTCTCAGCCTCCGGTCTCTCTGTAGGCGCCTATACAATCATACCAGTTGATTGTAACTGTTTTTATCTCCACATCTACGGTTTGTGTCCGCTATTCAATTTTTTATTATACTACTCCCCCGGAGCCAAATTGTCAATACTAAATTTTGGTTTCTTTAAAATTGTATCGGCTCGACCTGATCGGTAAGGGGCAGCATCCTATACTCCGGAAACTGCTCCAGCAGCTCCTCCAGGCAGGAAACCGTATTGGAGATAACATCATGAGCCAGCATAACCACCTTTTTTCTGCCGAACGTACTCTCCTTTGCATTCTTCAGCAGACGCTCCGGCTCATTATGCTTCGTGGCATCCTCCAGGCTGGCATTCCAGTCAAAATAAATATAGCCAAGCTCCGTCATGGTTTGAATAATCTCCTCATAAGTATTCTTATTATAGCTGTTGATGCTTCCCCCCGGGAAACGAAACAGCTTAGCCTCCACCCCCGTCACCTCATAAACGACCTCCTTCGCCCGATTAAAATCCTCCACATAGCTGGCGGAATCGGCATAAAGGCTTTCATAATCATGTCTGTAGCAATGGATGCCAATCGTATGTCCTTCCTCCGCAATTCGCTTTGCAACCTCAGGATGCTTCTCCACATTTTCTCCTATCAGAAAAAAGGTAGCCTTTATCCCATGAGCTTTCAAAATGTCTAAAACCTCCATCGTATTTTCCGCAGAGGGACCGTCGTCAAAAGTCAGATACATGGTCTTTGGGTAAAAATAAAGGTCAATCCCTGATACAATAGCCTCCGCCAGCCTGCTCTGATACTCCTGGCTGGTAAGAAGCTTTCTCTCCTCTCTGTTAGAAAGAAAACCTGTCTCTATTAAACAGGCCGGCATATCGGTCTCCCGAAGCACATACAGAGAATTGTCCGCCACCAACTCCCGCTCCTTTGCCGCCGTGTATAAAGACAGATTATCCTGCAAAAGCCTCGCCAGGCGTCTGCTCCCCGCCTCACTCTTATTACTGTTATACCAGACCTCTATCCCGCATACGCCGGAGGCAGTCTCCTCACAGGCGTTCTGATGAATACTGATATACATATCCGCTGCGGCTTCATTTGCCATAGCCGCCCTCTTTTCAAGCGCAACCTCCGTATCTTCGTCACGGGTGAGCATTACCTGATAGCCCAGCTCTCTTAACTGCGCTTCCACAGCCAGCGCAATCTGCAGATTGATATCCTTTTCATACACATCGCTTCTGCTGCAGCCCTCATCCGTTCCTCCATGTCCCGGGTCTATCGCTATCAGCAGGTCACAGCGCTCCTTCTCCTTATGTTCCTCCTGACTTTCTCTCCTATCGGCGGCGTTGAAAAACCTCGAAGCCCCAACCCATTCCGCCATTCCCTGACCGGCGGCCAACGTAATCGTACTCTCAAGAGGTTCTCCGCAAACCTCCGGGGAAGGCTTTTGCATATATCCTTCCGAACCCAGACCCCAGATGTATTGTATGGCCGCACAGCCTATGGAAACAGACAAAATACAGGCAACGATAATTTTTCCCAGAAAACTTCCTATGTGCATTTTTCGTATCCTCCGATTATGTATTATATAATCTAAGAATACGCAGCTACCCCATCAAAGCTTCCACATTCTTGCATAAAAATCACAATCTTTTTGCATGGATTCTGCATCATGGAAATTATCTTGCCACCTTCAGGAAAAATTCCTTGATTCCTTCATAAAATCCGAGTGTTACCACCGTACCCCTGCCGTCCGGTCCCTCGAACCGGTATTTCTTATAATAAGGCGTATTTTCCAACAACGGATTATCCGATTCGTATTCCTCCATCCCCAAAAGCCCCATATAATCCGCCCAGGCAGTCATCACCTCATCCGGTTTCATCTGTTCCCAATCCGTCTTGATTCTTACATAGAACTCGTAAATCTTTCCGGTTTCCCCATCGATATAAGCATCCAAAAGCCTGCCGGATTTATCTGCATTCTGTTTATCCGTAGACAAACTCACCTTCCAGACGGACATGTTATTTCGAGGCTCCAGTACGTCAATCGCCGAATACAATACCGCGCTGTAGGCTGTAGCCGTGACCTCCTTCACCGTGTCCGGCAAAATTCCTTTTTCCCTTAACTGTGAAATTTCCCGGTTGCAGATTTCATAGATTTCCGCCTCCGTAATCTCCTTCCCCGAAGGCCCCTGGCGGTTCACCACAAATGCATAGGCCCCTGTCAGCTCCTCATAATTAACCTCCGATGAGTCAGTCTTTGTAAGCATACTGATTTCGCTCCCCGGCTGGCTTTGGCTGTTCAGACATTTGGACAGAATATACAGCTTGTCATTAGCCCCCAGCAGATACCGATAGCCCTCGTTTTCTCCCTCCACCGCTTCCACCGTAACCTGATTCAGCCGCATCTTGTCACGATAATCCGTCAAATACTCCGGCCCCCACATAGCCAATACCAATACTACCAGCGACGCCGATATCAGAAGCAAAAGCCTGACCTTTATCCATATCCTCTTATAGCCGTCTCTTTTGTTATTCCTTTCCACTACCGGCAACCTCCTCCTCTGTAACGCTCAGCAGGAAGCCGAAGCAGCTTCCCTTGCCCAGTACACTCTCAATCTCCAGCCTGCTTTGGTGAAGCTTCAATATCTCCGTACAGAGCGCCAGTCCAAGTCCTGCGCCATTATGACTTCTGGAACGGGACTTATCCACCATATAGAACGCCTCCGTGATTCTCTGACACTCCTCCTTGGGTATCCCCACACCGTAATCCCTCACCCAAAAGTGATATCCGTTCTCCTCCTGCTTTCCGGTAATCTCTATCCTGTCCCCCGGTTCGGAAGCCTTACAGGCATTATCTATCAGATTAATCATCACGGTCTTTAACAAATTCAATTCTCCATAGACCTTCCCCGGCTCATAGGAAAATACAAATGTCATCCGGGAAGCCGTATGGGCGGCATAGACATCCTTTAAATAGGTAAAGATGCTCTCTGTATTGATCCACTGCATGTCCACGGCTCCCTTCCTGGTCACAATCAAATCCAGCAGCCTGAAGGCCATGGTTTCCAGACGCTTCCCCTCCGTATAAATATAGTTGGCAGAAAGGAAATGCTTCTCCTCATCCAGCTTTCTGGAGCGCAAAAGGTCCGCATAACCGATAATCGTAGTGAGCGGCGTCTTAAGCTCATGCGAAAAGGCCGCTATAAACGCTTCTCTTGCCTGAATCTCTTCCTCCAGCTTATGTATGTTATCCTCCAGCGCGTTGGCCATCTGATTAAAATCTCTGGTCAACTGTCCCATCTCATCGGAGCTGATAATCTCCGCCCGATACCCGTAATCTCCCTGGCTCATCTGTTGGGCCGCCTTAGTCAGCAGCCGAATCGGCCTGGTCAGGAAAAAAGAGATAAAGAACATCGCCACCGCATTACAGAGCAGCATTACCGCCGTCACCCTCCGGTATACCGAAAAGCCCTGGGTTCGCTCTGCATACACAGCCGTCACATCCTTCATAGTCTCCAGATAAAGCTTGCGGTCCAATGTATTAATAAGCGTTCCTGTTCGTATATAATAGCGTTCCTCATCCTGAATCACCTGATAAATACGGGTGTTTTCCTGGATATTATCAAAGAAATCCGTATCGGTCACAAAGCCGTCACTGGCATAGAGACGCCTCCCGTTCTCGTCCGAAAGTCTCAACAACCGGCTGTTTACACCGCCGCCCGCCTCTAAATTAGAGCCTATCTGCTCTATGGTATTGTCCGAAAGCACTTCGTATTTGGAAGGAATATTCAGGGCCGCCGTCTCAAAAGCAAACTGCAGAATATTGCTCTCGTCCATAGCCTGACTGATTTCCCGATTCATAGAAGTGTTAAACACATAATTGACAAAAAGATAACCGCTGATTCCCAGAGTAACCGCCATTATAATAATTGTCCACAATAAAATCTTATAAGAGAATTTCATCGTTAACCTCATTCCCGCGCTGCTTTATATCTCCAGTCTGTAGCCCACCTTATACACCGCCACCAGATTATCCTCCCAGCCCATCTTTTTGCGCAGGCGTTGGACATGAAGCTCCAGGGTTCGGCTGTCCGCCAGATATTCGTCCCCCCAAACCCTTTCATACAGCCTTTCTTTAAACAGAGCAATGTTTTTATTCTGAATGAACAGAACCAGAAGTCCGTATTCCTTATTCGTCAACGCCACAGGCCGACCGGCCTTTGTAACCTTCCGCGCATCCACATCCACTATCACATCACCCGCCTGCAGCCGTTTTTTCCCTTTGTCAAAGCGGCGCAGCACCACCTCCACTCTGGCCAACAGCTCCACCACGTCAAAGGGCTTTACCAGATAATCCTCCGCCCCCAGCTTCAAACCCTTTACCCGGTCCTTTACCTCATGCTTTGCCGTAATAAAGATAACCGGTATCTTCAGCGGCCGAATATACTCCATGATATCATAGCCGTCCGCCCCCGGAAGCATGATATCCAATAAAATCAAATCAAAATTATCCTTCTCTATCAAATCAATCGCCGCAAGGCCGTCCTGCACGGATGTACAATCGTATCCCGCCGAGGAGAGATTGATATCTATCAAATCACAGATTGGCTTCTCGTCATCCACAATCAGAATCTTTATCATGTGTAGCTTCCTTTCCGGGCGGCCGCTTAAAACCGGCGGCTTCCCACCTTCTTCTTTGTTCTGTCGCCGACGGCATTCACCCTGCCGTCCCTATTACTTTTTCTCCAGTTTCCCTGCCGCTATCGCGGCTTCCTTGGAATCCTGCTCCTGCCAGCCCCAATAGGCTCGTATCCTGATTAACAATTCCTCCATGGTCTCCTGCCCCGTACATTGATAGGTCTTTGCAAAGTCCGTATCTATATCGAAGCCTCCGGTGCGCTGGTAGTATATATCGCATTTGCTCTCCACAATGCTCTCCCCGTTTTCCCCCTCGTTGCTGTATCTTGCATAAACCACTAAATCCTTCATACCGTCGCCGTCCATATCCTTGCCGCTCATCCCCCGCAGCGAATAGAGATTGTCATAATCTCCCATGGGCTGAAAGCTCCAGACGATATCTCCCTGCTCATTAATCATATATATCATAAACACATCATAATCCGCCATGGAAAATCTCCCCGGCAGCACCTTAAGCCGCCCCAGCTTCTCATAATTGCGCCAATAGCTCTGCTCCGCGAATACCTGAAAACCGTTTTCCGTAAGCTCCTGCTCCGTGGTAGCCGTATAGAGAAACTCCGCAGAGCAGCCGTCTCTGACAAAGGTTATAATACATTTGGCGTTTTTGTTCATATCAAAGCGGTTAATCTTATCATTGATGCGATAATCCCTGTAAAAATCCAGACCTTCAAGGCTTCCCTGACCATTCGGAGACTGAAACAGTACCTCGCCGATTTTATAAAGCTTTCCCGCATAATCCCCCTCCTCCTTCTGACAGCCGGCAATCAGAATAATATCCGTCAGCTCATCTTTGTTTACATCCTGAAAGGCCACTGAAATCATATCCGTAATCGGCTGCTCCAGCTTTCCCAAAACCCCGTAATTACAATCCAGCTGATTACATTTGTAGATAATCCTTCCGGCCCCATCCGCCAGAAAAACAGCGGCTCTGTGACTGTCCTTCTCGATTGCCGTAAAAAAACGTACCGTGGGAACCTGCTGTATAAAGACGGCGTCCTGACTGCCGATTTCTCCCACATCCTCGGGACGAACCACCTCCGCCGCAATAAGCGCGCCGTCCTGGTCTCTCTCGGGAAGCCAGGTCGTCAGGGGAATATCAAACACATGCTTATCCAGAATCTCATACCCCTGCAGGGTGATATCCTCAATCGTCTCAATCTGTTCAAAGCGTTCCTTATAGGCATGATATCTGTCTAACAGTTCCTCCTCCCGGCTCTTTGCCCAAACCGCCGAAGCAAGGTAACTCCAGAGAACAACCACACCGGCCGCCAGCCCTAACAGCCTTAAAAAAGACCGCTCTATTCTCTTGTCCGGCATTTGCTCACCTCCCTGCCGCATCCCCAAAAACTTACGCTGCAACCAGTATAACATTGCTAAAATATTTACTCAATTCTTTCCGCGCAAAAAAATAAAATGATGTAAAAATGATGCCAAAAAAATCCTGACAGCCAAAAATATCGACTGTCAGGATTTGCTTTGCTAAGGAAGCGCTAATTCGTTATACCTGTACCAGCTTTACGGTCTCCCTGGCAATGGCCAGTTCCTCATTGGTAGGAATTACCATAACCTTCGTGCGGCTGTCAGAAGTGGTAATTTCGATATCCAGCCCTCTCTTCTGATTCGCCTCCTCATCCAGCGTAATGCCCAGATACCCCAGATAATCACAGACCATACTGCGCACCAGGGGCCCGTTTTCCCCTACTCCCGCCGTAAAGCAGATGACATCCACGCCATTCATGGCTGCCACATAGGAGCCGATATATTTTGCCACGCGGTAACAGAAGGTTCTCATCGTGCGAATGGCATTCTCGTCACCCTTTTCATAACCTGCCTCCAAATCCCGGAAATCGGAGGACAGATTATTCGACAGCCCCAGCACACCGGATTTTTTATTCAGTACCGTCATAATCTCATCAATACTCTTCTTTTCCTTGTGAGCGATAAATTCCATAATGGCAGGGTCAATATCGCCGCTTCTCGTACCCATAATCAGACCCTCCAGCGGCGTCAGCCCCATAGAGGTATCCACGCATTTTCCGTTTTTGATTGCGGAAATACTGGCTCCGTTCCCCAAATGGCATACAATGATTTTTAAGTCCTCATACCTTTGTCCCAGCACCTGTGCCGCCTTTCTGGATACATAGGAATGGCTGGTTCCGTGAAAGCCGTATCTTCTCAGACGGTACTTTTCATAATACTCATAGGGCAATCCATACAAATATGCCTCCTCGGGCATCGTCTGATGAAATGCCGTATCAAAAACCGCAACCATGGGCGTGTCCGGCATCAGCTTCCTGCAGGCGTTGATACCGATAAGATTGGCCGGATTATGCAGAGGCGCCAGCTCATTGCAGGCCTCGATTGCGGCAATGACCTCATCATTGATGACAGTAGATTCCGCAAACTTCTCTCCGCCATGTACAATGCGATGCCCCACAGCCCCGATTTCACTCAGCTCCTTCACCACACCGGTCTTTTCGTTCGTCAGAGCCTCCAACACCAGACGAATGGCCTCCGTATGATCCTCCATGGGACTGACCTTCTGTTCCTTTTCACCTCCCGCAGGCGTATAAGTAATCATACTGCCTTCAATTCCTATTCTCTCACACAGTCCTTTGGCAATACACTTCTCCGTAACCGAATCAATCAACTGGAATTTCAAAGAAGAGCTCCCGCAATTAATCACTAAAATATTCATATGCCTTTATCTCCGTTTTTCGTTTATTATATTTTGGCTTACGTCTCCTATCCGCTTATACCAGCTGTGCCTGAACGGCAGTCAACGCCACAACGCCCACAATATCCTCCCAGGAGCAGCCTCTGGACAAATCGTTTACAGGCTTTGCGATGCCCTGCAGCATAGGACCGTAGGCTTCCGCGCCGCCCAATCTCTGTACCAGCTTATATCCGATATTGCCCGCATCCAGATTAGGAAAAATCAATACATTGGCCTTGCCGCCCACTACGCTGCCCGGAGCCTTCGACTTTGCCACACCGGGAACCAGCGCCGCATCTGGCTGCAATTCACCGTCCAACGTAAGATGAGGATAGCTCTCATGGGCAATCCGGGTCGCCTCCACCACCTTGTCCACCAGCGCATGCTTGGCGCTTCCCTTGGTGGAATGACTGAGCATCGCGATAACCGGCTTGGGACCCACCAGGGATTTAAAGCTTCTGGCCGAGGTATCCGCTATGGCCGCCAGCTCCTCCGCCGTAGGATCCTGATTCAGACCGCAGTCAGCAAAGATAAAGGTCCCCTCCTCCCCCAGCTCCTTAAATACCGTGTCCATGATAAAAAAGCCGCTGACCAGCTTCACGCCCGGAGCCGTCTTTAGAATCTGCAGCGCAGGACGCAGCGTATCCGCCGTGGAATGACAGGCGCCTGCCACCATGCCGTCGGCGTCATTGGCCTTCACCATGACAATACCGAAGGTCAGATAATCATTCAACAGAATTTCTCTCGCCTTCTCCTGTGTCATCCCCTTGGACTTACGGGTTTCATACAGCAGCTCCACATACTCCTCCAGTTCGGGTGCCGTCCTCGGATTGACCACTTTCACACCGGACAAATCCACCTCCAGCCAGCCGGCGCCGTCCATTATTTTCTCCTCGCTGCCAATCATAATGATATTGGCGATTCCCTCCTCCAGGATTTTTGCCGCCGCCAGAAGCGTCCTCTTGTCATTAGACTCGGGCAGTACAATTGTCTTTCTGTCAAGTCTTGCTCTCTCTTTTATCTTATCAATATAAGACATGATATTCTCCTTTCCCTGCAGGAATTATTTTTCATCTCTTTTAAATCTTTAGACACATTTTACTTAACAAAATTAACCAAATATATTATACTAAATACAAAAGTAAGACACAAGGGAAAGTTTCACCGGGAAAGGAGATTTTATGAGGGTAAACGGTATCATTGCAGAATACAACCCTTTCCACAATGGGCATTTCTACCAGCTGAGTCAGTCCAGGCAGTTGACAGGGGCTGATTATACCATTATTGCCATGAGCGGTAATTTTATGCAGCGCGGCGAGCCTGCGCTGGTAGACAAATATGTTCGGGCAAAAACAGCGCTTTTGTCCGGCGCTGATTTAGTACTGGAGCTTCCCGGCTGCTACTCCGCAGCCAGCGCCGAATACTTTGCCCGGGGAGGGGTAGCGTTGTTAGACAAGCTGGGCGTGGTGACAAGCCTCTGCTTTGGCAGCGAATCCGGCAATCTGGATATCCTTACCTCCATTGCCAGGATTCTGAAGGAAGAGCCGACGGAATACAGCATTGCTCTGAAACAGGGACTGCAGCGGGGAATGTCTTTCCCTGCCGCCCGCAATCAGGCGCTGCTGCATTATCAGCCAGAGCTTCTGGATTACGAAACCGTACTGGCCACTCCCAATAATATACTGGGAATCGAATATATCAAGGCATTGCTCCGCCTGGAAAGCACTATGGAGCCCTACACGATTCGTCGTCTTGGCGCAGATTATCACGACCAGCGTTTCGGAAGCAGCTGCTGCTCCGCTCTGGCGCTCCGTCAGGCTATTTTGAACGGACAAGCCCCCGAACGGTTGGCCGGACAGATGCCGAAAAACAGCGCCATGCTGCTTGCGGAGCTGTTAAAAAGCGAAGCCCCCATAGAAAGCAATGATTTTTCGGGTATTCTGCACTATAAGCTGCTGGAGGAACAGGAAAACGGCTTCACGGAATATCTGGACGTGAATCAGGAGCTCTCGAATCGAATCTGCAAGAATCTGTATCGTTTCAACAGCTTGAAAGCTTTCTGTGATATTTTAAAGACAAAGGACATGACCTACACCCGCGTCAGCAGATGCCTGATACATATCCTGCTTGATATCACAAAGGAGGAAATGCGCCAGTACATATCTCTGGGCGATATCCCCTATGCCAGAGTACTGGGCTTTCGCAGAGAGGCTCAGCCCCTTCTGTCCGCAATCAAAGAAAAAACGGCAATCCCTATTATCACAAAGCTGGCAGATGCGGAGAAAAACCTTTCCCCCAAAGCCATGGAGCTTTTAAGGGCCGATATCAGACGCAGCAGCATATACGAAAGTACTGCCGCCCGGAAATCAAACCGCCCCATGCGAAACGAATTCCAGATTCCTCTGGTGATTATTTAGGGAAACGCAGGTTTATGGCAGCTATAGTGGGCACATTAAGAAAATCTCATTTGCCTGCACAGGTGACAGCTTTGTGATACCCTGCGCAGACTGCCCGCCATAAGCTGTCCAAAAAAACAGTCCGAATCGGCTTATGCCACATTCGGACTGTTTTTATCAGTTTTTAAAGCTGTGTATCGGCGCAGGTATTCTTCCGCCCCGATTCACAAATGCGTCACAGGAGAATTGGTTGACAGGCATGACTGGCGCATAGCCCAACAGGCCGCCGAACTCTACCTTCTCTCCCACGTCCTTTCCGATAACCGGAATAATACGCACCGCCGTGGTTTTCTGATTCACCATGCCGATAGCCATCTCATCCGCAATGATTCCGGAGATGGTGGTTGCCTTTGTATCTCCGGGTATGGCTATCATATCCAGACCTACGGAACAGACACAGGTCATGGCCTCCAGCTTTTCCAACGTGAGAGCTCCTGCCGTCACCGCATCAATCATTCCCTGGTCCTCACTGACCGGAATGAAAGCGCCGCTGAGACCTCCCACATAGGAGGAAGCCATCACACCGCCCTTCTTTACCTGGTCGTTTAACAGCGCCAATGCGGCCGTTGTACCGGGGGCGCCTGCATATTCCAGACCAATCTCACACAGAATATCCGCCACGCTGTCACCGATGGCAGGTGTGGGCGCCAGCGACAAATCCACGATGCCAAAAGGAACCTTCAGCATTCTGGAGGCCTCCTGAGCTACCAGCTGCCCCACGCGGGTCACCTTAAACGCCGTCTTTTTAATTGTCTCGCACAGTACCTCAAAGTTCTCACCCCGAACCTTTTCCAGCGCAGTCTTTACCACGCCCGGTCCGCTGACGCCTACATTGATAATCCTGTCAGCCTCCGTGACGCCGTGAAACGCCCCTGCCATAAAAGGATTGTCATCCGGCGCATTGCAGAATACCACCAGCTTTGCACAGCCCAGGGAATCCTCCTGCTTCGTATACTCGGCAGTCTGTTTGATAATATCACCCATCAGCCTCACTGCATCCATATTAATACCGGTACGGGTAGAACCTAAATTCACGGAGCTGCACACCCGCTTTGTAGCGGCAAGCGCCTGAGGAATCGAGCGTATCAGAAGCTCGTCGGCCGGGGTCATGCCCTTGCTGACCAAGGCCGAATAACCTCCGATAAAATTGACGCCCACCTCATGAGCCACCTTATCCAGCGTACCTGCAATACCGACAAAATCCTCCGGCGTCCTGCAGGCCGCCCCTCCCACCAGCGCAACAGGAGTTACGGAAATCCGCTTATTCACAATAGGCACGCCAAACTCCCGGGTAATCTCCTCTCCGGTCTTTACCAAATCCTTTGCCGCATCATATATCTTCTGATAAATCTTCTCGTTTAACCGTTTCAAATCACTGTCAATGCAGTCCAGAAGGCTGATACCCAATGTAATGGTACGCACATCCAGATTCTCCTTCTCAATCATTGCATTGGTCTCTAATACTTCAAATATATTTATCATGGCAGCCTCCTAGATTCTGTGCATCTGGTCAAAAATTTCTTCTTTTTGGCACTTGATAACCACGCCAATGTTTTCGCCCAATGCCGCCAGTTCATCCGCCATATCTCCAAAAGCCTTCCTGCTGCTGTTCGTATCAACAATCATCATCATGGTGAAAAAACCCTGTACGATTGTCTGGGAAATATCCAGAATATTAATACCGTTCTCCGCAAGATAGGTACATACCTTTGCAATAATACCCACAGTATCCCTGCCAACAACAGTAATAATTGTCTTTTTCATCTTTAACCTCATTTCTGCGCGTCCTTTTGCGCATCCTCCAATTATCCTTATCTATCCTATTTAACTACAAATCATACCGATTTGCAACTGTTTTATGTCTTATGCAATGCCCTCTATGCAATGCTTATCACCCGGGAGGGCTCGTCACGCTTTGCCACCATCACACAAAAGTCATTGGCCTGATACGGATTATTACCCATGGTAATCTCCATGCGCACCGCCTCATAAGCCAGCTCCGGCAAATTATTCTCCTTGCTCAGATGCCCCAGCACAATCGCCTGCAGTCCATCATGCAATAGCCTGCTCAAAAGCCTGCCTGAATTCTCATTGGAGAGATGTCCCTTATCTCCCAGAATCCGCTGCTTCAAATAATAGGGATAAGGGCCCGCCTGCAGCATATTCACATCATGATTCGCTTCCAGCAGCAGAGCGTCCATCCCCTTCAGACATTCCACCGTATAATCATTATAAACGCCCAGGTCCGTGCAGATTCCCACTTTTTTGTTTCCATAGGCGATACGATATGCCACGGGCTGCGCTGCATCGTGGGAGATACGCATGGGATTGATGACTAAATCCTTGATAGTCAGCTTTACATCCTCCTGTACTCTCCGAAACAGCCCTTCGTCAATCCTGCCAATGGCGCCGCACTTCTTTATGGCCTGAATGGTTCCCTCGGTGGCATAGACGGGAATCTCATATTTGCGGGCCAACACCCCCAGACCGCTGATATGGTCCATATGCTCGTGGGTTATCAGTATTCCGTCCAGTTCCTTTCCCGAAAGCCCCAGACTCTTCAGACCGCTTTCCGTTCTCTTACCGCTGATGCCCGCATCCACCAGAAGATGGGTGGCGTCAGACCCCACATAGATGCAGTTCCCGCTGCTGCCACTGGCTATACTACATAATCTCATCTTTTTTGCTCCAATAAATTTCTATCACATCACCATTGTGTAAAGCCTGCATATATTCTGCCGGCTTACCGTTCAGGGTTGTAACGATACTCCGGCCCGCCGGCCGCTTCAAATCAAAATCAATAAAGTCAAATACATCCACAAAGACATAGGACTTCTTACCGCTCAGAGTCACAGACTGTCGGTTCACGATAACATAAATCTGAGAGGCAACGGTCTCCGACGGCTTCCCTTCCTGCACAGGTTCTTCCGCTTGCTCCGATACGGTATTCTTTTCGGATTCCTCAGCCGAACTCTGCACTGACTCCGGCTCCGACGGGGTCACGGACTCGCCGGCATCTTCTGCCTTATCCGCCTTCCTTTCCGTCTCCTCCGTCTGTGCCTGGGACTCTTCTTCCTCCTCTGTCTGTACCCGGAGCTCTTCTTCCTCCTTTGCAGGCTCCTCGCTCCAGCTTACCGTGAAATTCTCATAGACTCTGGTATCCCGTCTGGCCGGAGCGTCATTTATTTTAATGTCTCCGCCCAAGGGCACATCCAACAGAGCCGCTATCTCCTGTACCGTATAATAATTATGAATTTCAATGACATCCCCGTCCTGAATTTCATAAAATTCATTTTCCGCCCTGTCTCCTACCACAGCCTGTCTGGGCAGAGTGATTTCCGTGCCGTTCACAAATACGTGCAGGGGCTGAGAAAACTCCGCCAAACCGCCTATCTTAAGGCTCGCCGCCTCCCCTGCAGTGGAAGCCTTTACCTCCACACTGTCCCCATTATGTATCTGAGTGTACATATCCGCAGGCATACCGTTTAAACTAATCATGCTGGTCTCACCCAACTGTCCTCTGGTCATATGAGACTTGCCATTGACCGTATAAGTAAGAGCGGCCCCCCTCTTAGGGAATAAATCCTCATTGGGGAACTGGGACTGCACCGCCGCATCTGCAATCGTCAGTCTGCCATTGTCATACAGCTTGATTCTGGTCTTATTAAATTCCACAAAGATAAAATTATTGCTCTGCTCATAGTAACTGTAACAGATACCGATGGGCGTCACCATCATGGAGTCCTTACGGGCATTGGAAATCTCAAACTCTATGTTCTGCATGACCTCCTTGCCCCGGATTGCCACACGCTCCTTCACAATACCAAGTTCTCCGGCCAGACACTCGGTATAACCCGGCACCATACCGCCGCCTCCCACTACAAACACGGCGCTCACAGGCTTGTCACCGTTTAAATTCCGTATCCCCTCCGCCACCTGCTTCGCCATTGTCTCCACAGCAGGCGCCAGTAGATTCAGTACCTCCGCCGCGGTAATCGTCTGGGGCAGTCCGATAATATCCTCATATTCAATGATATCCTGATTGCCTGCCGCCCGCTTTATCTTTTCCGCCGTCTCAAACTCTACCAGACAATGCTGCACAATTATCTCCGTCAGACTGTCCCCCGCCACCGGAATCATGCCATAGGCGGTAATCGTTCCATCCTTGGTGATACAGATATCACTGGTGCCGGCTCCCACGTCCACAAGAGCCATATTCAGCATCCTGAACTTCTCCGGTATCGCAACCTGTATGGCGGCAATGGGCTCCAGCGTCAGATTCGCCACCCTCAGGCCTGCCAGCTCCACAGCCTTATATAAGCCGTCCACCACATCATCCGGCAAGAACGTACCAATCAAATCAATAGCTATCGTCTTTGCCTTATGCCCTTCCAGATTTCCAATCTGATACCCGTTCATATAATAACGCATAGGCGTGTATCCCACGCAGTAGAACTTCACGTCCGTATCATTGCTGTTCTGGAATTCCTCGTAAGCCTTCTCCACTCCCAGCGTGGAAAGGGCATAGATGTCCTCCTCGTTGATTTCCTTCTCATTGTCAAAGCTCTGCTCCACATAAGTGGTCACCGTGCGCAGCACACGCCCTGCCGCCGCAATACAGACATCCGTAAGCTCTCTGCCAAGGTCCTCCTCCAGCTGCTGCTTTACCAGTGTAATGGACTCAGCCACCTTGCCGATATCATGTATCTGCCCGTCCAGCATGGCCCGGGTCTCATGCTCCTTGCTGCGCTGGGCCATGACCCTGAATTTGCCTCCGCTTAATTGTCCCACGGTTCCTACAATACTTCTTGTGCCGATATCCAGGCCGAATACCAGCTGTCCCTGTTTCTCCCTTACTCCTGCCATGTAAAAGCCTCCAGTTTCTTATCTATTTGACGATAGGCCTCCGCCAGACTGCCGCTGTTATCTATCACAAAATCACTGGTCCTGCGAAATTGCTCCTCCGTAAGCTGATTTTGCATAATCTGCCTAATCTTTTCCTCCGTGTATCCCCGGGTTTCCAGAAGTCTCCTCCTGCGGCTCTCCTCGTCCGCATAGACATACCACATCTCGTCTACCAGTTCCCCGTACCCCGTTTCTATTAACAGCGCCGCCTCCACAAAAAACAGCTCCGCCTTTCCCCCGGCACGGGCTGCCTCCAGACGCTCCAGCAAATATTCCTGAACCGCCGGATGCACAATTTCATTCACCTGCTGTAGCAGCTCCCTGTCGGCAAAGATTTTCGCCGCCATTTTTCTTCTGTCAAACTCTCCGTCCGCAAGAAGCGTATCCTCCCCGAGAAGCGCCGTCAGACGTTTAAAGCATTCCGTGCCGGATTTCTTCACCTCATGGGCCACCTCATCCGCCAGATAAATTTCACATAAATAATGTTTCCTGATATAATTCAGTATCTCGGATTTACCGGCGCCCACTCCGCCCGTTATTCCTATAAATTTCATTTTCCCTCTCATCCTACTTGGCTTCAAACCAGTTTTCCCCGCTGTGTACGTCTACCTCTAAAGTGACTGCCAGCTCTGCCGCCTCCTTCATATTGTCCACAAGAAGCGCTCTCACCTGCTCCTCCTCATCCTTCCAGGCTTCAATCAGAAGCTCGTCATGCACCTGCAATATCAGCCGGGAGCGAAGCCCGTTCTCCTTCAGAGCCCTCCACACCTTAATCATGGCAATCTTGATAATATCCGCCGCCGTACCCTGAATCGGGGAATTCATTGCCACACGCTCTCCGAAGGAACGCTGCATAAAATTGGAGGAGTTAAGCTCCGGCACCGGACGCCGTCTGCCAAACATGGTAACGGAATATCCCCTTTCCTTCGTATCCGACACCAGCCTGTCCAAAAACTCCTTCACCTTCGGATAAGTGGCAAAATACTGCTTAATATACTGAGCCGCTTCCTTGGGGCTGATACTCAAATCCTGGCTTAAACCAAAGGAGCTGATGCCGTATACAATACCGAAATTCACCGCCTTGGCATTTCTCCTCTGCAAATCCGTTACCTCTTCAAAAGGCGTGTGAAATACATTCGCCGCCGTAATCCTGTGAATGTCCTCATCCATACGATAAGCCTCTATCAGCTGTTCGTCTCCGCTCATATGAGCCAGCACCCGAAGCTCAATCTGGGAATAATCCGCATCCAGAAAGACACAGCCCTCCCTGGGTACGAACACCTTGCGAATGCGTCTGCCCAGCTCCATGCGCATGGGAATATTCTGGAGATTCGGCTCCGTAGAGCTGATACGCCCCGTGGCCGTAATCGTCTGATGAAAACTTGTGTGAATTCTCTCATCCTCACCGATACAAGCCGCCAACCCATCCGCATAGGTAGACTTTAATTTCGTCAACCCTCTATACTCCAAAATCTCGTTCACAATAGGATAATCCCCGGAAAGCTTCTCCAAAACATCCGCCGCCGTAGAATATCCGGTCTTTGTTTTCTTGCCGCCGGGAAGCTTTAAATCCTCAAAGAGCACCTCCCCCAGCTGCTTGGGAGAAAGAATATTAAAGGACCGGCCGGCCTTCTCCTGAATGGATCTTTCCAGCTCCTCAATCCGGGTTATCAAGGCGTCTCCATAAGCCTTGAGCTCCTCCCGCTTCACGATGACGCCCTCCCTTTCCATATCATAAAGCACCAGAGACAAGGGCATCTCTATCTCACTCATCAGAATGTCCATACCTGTCTGCTTCAATTTATCGGCAAGAACGGGAGCGGACCTTCTGACCACATAGGCCCCGTAGCAGTAATACTCCATCGCCCTCTTTGGCTCCTCGGCAAGCAGCTCCAGGGGCTTACGTTTACCGAATACCTCCCCCCGCCCGGGAATCATCATGCCCAGATACTCCGACGCTATGGCTTCTATATCATAATCATTTTTCAGGGGGTTCAGCAAATACGCCCCAATCAATATATCAAAATAATTATCCGTGCTATCCCGATATAAATAATCATACTGATTCTTTATATCAAATACTGCCGTCTGCCCTTTCCTGTTACGGGAAAAATCCCTCAAGGCTTCCGCCAGCATCCGCTGCCCGGCTGTTTCTCCCTCCTGCTCCTCAAAAGAAGCCTCCGGCAGACTCAGCCTTCCGTCCGCCCCCTCTAAAAAGGACAGCTGCCGCTCTTCCTGCTTCGCTTCCCCACGGTTGTCCGTCTGATAAAAAAAGGTGTCCTGCTCTGACAGGGACAAAGCTAATCCGTATAACTTTCCCCCCTGTAATACCGGCATCAGACCTGCCACCTCCACCGTTTCAGCCTGTTTCAGCGCCTGTATACATTCCTCTATTGTCTCAAGTCTCTGAAAGCTGCCTGCCACGGCGCTCTCCCGCTCTGTATTCTCCTGATTAAAACGACTCAGAATATTCTTAAATTCCAGCTTTTTAAATAATGCATATGCCTCTTTAGTGTAGTAGCCCTCCGCCCGGGCCGCCTCATAATCCAGCTGCAGATTACAGTCTGTCTTAATCGTTGCCAGTATCTTACTTAAATCCGCCAGCCCTCTGTTTTCCTTCAGCGTCTCCCGAATGCTCTTCTTTGAAATTTCTTCCACATGAGCATAAATATTATCAAGGGAGCCATACTGCACCATCAGCTCCGTAGCAGTCTTGGTTCCTACCTTAGGCACGCCGGGAATATTGTCGGACGCATCTCCCATCAAAGCCTTCAGTTCAATAAATTGCAGAGGAGTGACCTGATAGGCAGCCTTTACATCCTCTGCATAATAATCCTCTATCTCCGTACGGCCCTGCTTTGTCTTAGGGATACGAATTTTAATCTTGTCCGTGGCAATCTGGAGCAAATCCCTGTCCCCCGACACCAGCGACACCAACAGCCCGTCCTGCTCCGCTTTTTTTGCCAGAGTCCCCAGAATATCATCAGCCTCCAGCCCCGGGCACTCCATAATTACCACCTGCATTGCCTGAAGCACCTCTTTCATAACCGGCACCTGCTCCCTCAGCTCCTCAGGCATGGCCTTTCTGGTTCCCTTATAAGCCTCATACATCTCATGGCGAAAGGTTTTGGCATGTACGTCAAAGGCTACTGCAAGATAATCCGGCTTTTCTTCCTCCAATATCTTAAACATAATATTCAAAAAGCCATATATCGCATTGGTATGCAGTCCCTGAGCGTTTGTCAGCTCCGACACCCCATAAAAGGCCCTGTTCAATATACTATGTCCATCTATCAATACCAGTCTTTGTTCCATGCTTACTGCTCCGTTCCTGTATCCGATTATATAAGAAGCCATACGACAGCCGCCGCGATAAAGGCTACCGCAAAAAATTCAAACAACATACCAATGCCCAGAATACACTGATGCCATTTTCTCTTCTTTTTGGCATCAAGCAAGCGCGCCTCCAACTCCTTGTATAAGTCAAAGGCATCTCCTTCCTCCAGACGCTGCATTCCCTCCGTCACCAGAAACTGTATCGTCAGCTCCTCTTTACACCTCTCACAGGAGGACATATGCCCGTCAAACTCCTTCAGCGTCTCATAATCCATCTTCTGTTTTATAAAATCCGGTATCCTTTTTTCAAACTCTTTACAGTTCATGCCGTTCTAATACCTGCCAATACGATGCTTCAATCTATGATAGTATATCCCATTCTTTTGCTTTATTTTTAATCATACATCATATGATTGAAAATAGCTAGTAAAAACAAAGCTTTTCTTCCTTTTAAGAGTTCATATGCCCCAGACTGCGCAAAAGCTCCAAATCACTTGCCTGAAGTTTCAGACTGGTCTCTATCCTTTCACCCTCCGGAGTTGTGACAATGATTTCCACCACGCTGTCCTCCCGCAGTCCCTTTCCGGCTACCGCCTTACAAAAGGCCGGAAACTTCGGATGATTCCCCTTAAAGATGTTCCACGCCCCCATCGCCCTCATCATGCTGCCCATATCCATGGTTTCCTCCATTCTGCGCTGCTCAAGCATGCACAATCACAAAACAGCCTTCCTGTGACCGATAATTTGTCCTCACATAAATATAGCATAAAATTACCCCTTACAGCAACCAGATTCTTGCCGCAGGGGGTTCTATGATTCTTTCTTATACGACAAAGGACGCAAAACCTGAACCACTCGTGTTCTGCTTTGCGCCCTTCCATGCCGGCAGCGGGACTTGAACCCGCACGTGGTTGCCCACAACAGATTTTGAGTCTGCCTCGTCTGCCATTCCGACACGCCGGCTTATTATCTATGCTGCAATCCTTCTCTCGCAACAAAAGCTATTGTAGCATAGTTTTATTCATTTTACAAGTCATTTTTTCATCTTTTTATCATTCAATTCAACCACACAAAACGATTACCTCTCCTGCATCTCAATCGTAATGTGATTTCCGTTTATCTGCACCTGTGCCAGACTTCCCACAATCAAAGGCATCATAGGCGGCAGGTGTCCGATATCCAAATCAAACGCCACGGGCACATGATATCGAGAAGCCGTCGACAGCACCGCCTCATAAGCGTCCAGTCCCATCATAGGCTCTGCCGCTCTGGGTCTGCCAAACAAAAACCCCTTTACATGGCGAAACCATCCCGCCTGTTCCATCTGCCACATTGCTCTGCGAATGGAAAATACATTGATGTCACAGGCCTCCAAAAACCAGATAATCCCATCCTCCTTATATCTCTCAACAAATTCCGCCGTCCTGTCAAATCCGGTTCCCAGCAGCGTAACCAGACAATCCATACAACCTCCCAGAAGTCTGCCCCTGAAGGCAGCGGATGCATTCCCGGACAAACCGCTTATTATGCCGTCAGAAGAAGGTTCCCAGAGCTTCAGATTCCGTTCCTCCGTTACATGGTAAGGAGCCAGGGGATTTTCCTCACTTTTCAGAGCTTCCTTCTCCCATTTATCATACCCTGTTACCTGACGCACCCTCCCGGTGAGTATTCCCAGCGCATCCTCAATGGCCGGATGCCAGGGCTCCATGCCGAAGGCAGCGGCACAGGGGCCGTAAATGCTTGCCGTATCGCATAAAGTAGTCAAAAGATAAGTAAAGTTCGTATTGTCGGAATATCCCATAAACCACTTAGGCGCGACAGTCCGAAGCCTCTCAAAGTCCATATATTCGAGGATTTCACACATTAGCTCTCCCCCACCGCAGGAGATTAATACATCGTTTTCCGGGCTCAGATAATAAGCCATCAATTCTCTGGCACACTCCTTCGGGGTATTGCTGATACCAATCCCCCTTTCCTCATAACAATTAAAGCCTAAATCCAGGCTATATCCCAGCTCACCGAGCTTTTTCTGTGCATTTTTGAAGCCGCTGCGATAGGGCTCTGTGGCACACCCAAAGGAGGGAGCCACAAAGCCAATACGGCCATTCGTTCTTAGACTTTGAGGATATTTCATATTGCCGCCGTCCCCCGATTCTCTTAAAAATCAAACTGTTTATAGATATCAAAGCAGTCAAAGGTGGCAAAATAATCTCTGGGGGTCTCCGCCCTGCGAATCAACTGTACGCTGCCATCCTCCTTCAACAGAAGCTCGGCGGACTTCAGTTTTCCATTGTAATTATAGCCCATGGAGAAGCCATGCGCACCGGTATCATGAATCGCAATATAATCTCCCATCTCCACCTTGGGAAGCATTCTGTCAATGGCGAACTTATCATTGTTTTCACACAGAGAACCTGTCACATCATATTTATAATCACAGGGAGCCTTCTCCTTACCCAGCACGGTGATATGATGATATGCGCCATACATGGCAGGCCTCATCAGGTTTACCGCACAGGCATCCACCCCAAGATATTCCTTGTGGGTATGCTTTTCATGAATCACCTTTGTCACCAGATGACCATAAGGCGCCATCATGAAACGCCCAAGCTCCGTATAAATAGCCACATCGGACATTCCTGCCGGCGTCAGCACCTCTTCATACACTCTTCTCACGCCCTCGCCAATGACTCTGATATCATTAGGTTTTTGGTCAGGATGATAAGGAACGCCGATTCCGCCGGAAAGATTGATAAAGGCAATATGCGCGCCGGTCTCCTCCTTCAGTCTCACCGCTATCTCAAACAGACTTTTAGCCAGAGTGGGATAATAATCGTTTGTCACGGTATTACTGGCCAGAAACGCATGAATGCCGAAATGTTCCACCCCTTTTTCCTTCAGCAGCTTAAAGCCCTCAAACAGCTGTTCCGTAGTAAAGCCGTATTTCGCGTCTCCCGGATTGTCCATAATATTATTGCTGATAGAAAAATATCCGCCGGGATTATAACGACAGCTTATGGTCTTGGGCAAATGACCGATTGTCTTTTCCAAAAACTCTATATGGGTAAAGTCATCCAGATTAATGGTCGCACCGATTTTATCCGCATAGACAAATTCCTCAGCCGGCGTATCATTAGAGGAAAACATGATATCCTCGCCCTTCATACCCATAGCATGTGACAGCATCAGCTCTGTCATGGACGAGCAATCGCTGCCGCAGCCGTACTCCCTCAGAATGTCTATCAGAAACGGATTCGGAGTAGCCTTAACTGCAAAATATTCCCTGTATCCCTTATTCCACGAAAAAGCCTCCTTGAGAGCCTTTGCGTTTTCCCGAATCCCTTTCTCATCATAAATGTGAAAGGGAGTAGGATATGTCTTTGTGATTTCCTCAATCATTTCCTTTGTTACAAATGCCTTTTTTTCCATATTTGCTCCCATCTGCCCACCTTAACAGGCACTCAATTCTTTCAACCTTCCCGTCATGCCGCTTCAGCGGCACAAACAATTTATGAGAAGAATGCACGTTTTTTGCATTCTTCTTCCCCCATTCCTGTGGGATGCCAACTTCGACGCATCCCTACAAAAGTCTGCTTCGCATTTCCTCCGGCGTCATCGCGCTCAGATAGGCCGGAGGCACGTCAAACACGGTCTTTGCTCCTGACATGCCCTCACGGTTCATGCGGTAGGCGGCTCTTGCATAAGCAGTCAGCACACAGGCCGTAAATTCAGGATTGGAATCCAATTTCAAACTGTATTCTATGACATGATTGTTTTCTCTGTTCATACCCGTCTTTCCGGTTCTCAGCACGAAGCCTCCGTGAGGAATACCTGCATGATTCTGCAAAAGCTCCTCCTCCGAAATAAAATGTACCGTAGTATCATAATCCGCAAAATAATTGGGCATGGTCTTAATTTCATTTTCAATCCGGGCCTTATCCGCCCCCTCCTGCGCAACCACAAAACATTCCCTGATATGCTTCTCGCGAGTGGTAAGCGTGGGATTTTCCGCATTTCTCACCGCCGCAAGAGCGCTTTCCACAGGAATGGTATACTGCTTTGCATTTTTCACTCCCGGTATTCTGCGAATAGCGTCGGAATGTCCCTGACTGACACCCTTTCCCCAGAAGGTATAATCGTTGCCCTCCGTCAAAATGGCATTGGCATACAGCCTGTTCAAAGAAAACATACCCGGATCCCAGCCGACGGAAATCATAGCGACCTTTCCGCCTTCCCTGGCCGATTGATTCACCTTTGCAAAATGCTCCGGTATCTTTGCATGAGTGTCGAAGCTGTCCACCACGTTGAAATATTTTGCATATTCCGCCGTCTGCCTGGGTAAATCCGTTGCGGAACCGCCGCATAACACCAAAACATCTATCTTCTCTCTATGCTCCATCAGCTGCTCCACCTGATATACCGGCGCGCCGCTCAGCGCCTTTACCGTCGACGGTTCCCTTCTGGTAAATATCCCCGTCAGCTCCATATCTTTATTCTGTCCTATTGCGCATTCCATACCTCTGCCAAGATTTCCATAACCTAATATTGCAATTTTAATCATATTCAACCTCTTTTCTGCTCTATTCTGCTTATTATTTTCTACACATCCTCAATCTGCCAGTCAATCGGCTCTTCGCCATGCTCCTCCAGAAAATGATTCGCCTTACTGAACGGCCTGCTGCCAAAAAAGCCCCGGTAAGCCGACAAAGGGCTGGGGTGAGGAGCCTCCAATATCAAATGATTCGGATTCTTGAGCATACTCTTTTTCATCTGAGCAGGCTTTCCCCAAAGCATAAAAACAATAGGCCTGTCCTGGGTATTCAGCGCCTGGATTGCCGCATCCGTGAATTTCTCCCAACCCATACCATGATGAGAATTGGCCAGATGCGCCCTCACCGTAAGCACGGTATTCAGCATCAGCACACCCTGTCTGGCCCATTTCACCAGATAACCGTTATTGGGAATGGTACAGCCCAAATCATCATGAAGCTCCTGATAAATATTTACCAGCGAGGGAGGTATCTCCACATCCGGCTTTACAGAAAAACAAAGCCCATGAGCCTGGCCCACATTATGATAAGGGTCCTGGCCTATGATTACGACCTTCACCTCACTTAAAGGAGTCAGATGAAAGGCATTAAAGATATCCTCCGAAGGAGGGAATATCTGCTTCGTCTGATATTCCTCTCTCACAAATTCATATAAGGCTTTATAATAGGGCTTTCTGAATTCCGGCGCCAGCACAGTCAACCAATCATTTTCTATCATTGCCATAGCTAAATTCCTCCCTCATTCTACAAACGCACACTGATGCCCTGCTCCCTCAGATATTCCTTCACCTGACGAATCTCCAGCTCCTTATAGTGAAATAAGGATGCCGCAAGTACTGCCTCAGCCTTACCTTCGGACAAAGCCTCATAAAAATGAGGCAGCGTCCCTGCCCCTCCCGAAGCAATCACCGGAATAGATACCGCCTCTGCCGCTGCCCTTGTCAACGCAATATCATATCCCTCCTTCGTGCCGTCACAATCCATACTGGTAAGCAGAATCTCTCCTGCCCCCATCCGTTCCGCCTTTATGACCCATTCGATAGCGTCTATGCCCATATCCACACGGCCGCCGTTTTTATAAATATTCCAGCCGCTGCCATCCTCACGCCTCTTGGCGTCAACGGCAACCACCACACATTGACTGCCAAACTTTTCTGCCGCATCGCTAATCAACTGCGGATTCATAATTGCCGCGGAATTAACGGCGATTTTATCCGCTCCCTCCCGCAGAATAGCCCTGAAATCTTCCACGGTACGAATACCTCCGCCCACAGTGAAAGGAATAAAAACCTTCTCGGCCACCTGACGCACCCATTCCAGCTGAGTAGCCCGGCTGTCAGCTGAGGCATTGATATCCAAAAAGACCACCTCATCCGCTCCCTCCTTATCATAGGCGGCAGCTACCTCGGCAGGGTCGCCGGCGTCTCTTAAATTTAAAAACTGAATCCCTTTGACAACCCTGCCGTCCTTTACATCCAGACAGGGAATAATACGCTTTGTATGCATTTTTGAACCCTCATGTTTTTATTTCTGCTTCTCTCTGGTTACCTCAATAAAATTTTTCAGAATCTGCAAACCTGCCTCGGAACTCTTCTCCGGATGAAACTGGCAGGCATAAATATTTCCCTTTTCTACAGACGCATGAACCACCACTCCATATTCCGTAGTGGCCGTCACCAATGAGGGATCCTCCGCCTTAAGATAATAGGAATGCACAAAATACACATAGGTATCCTCCGCAAGGCCCGCAAAAAGCCTTCCCGGATTAGGGAAATGCAGATTGTTCCATCCGATATGGGGAATTTTAAGCCCCGCATCTTTCGGAAGCCTCAATATTTTGCCCTTCAACAATCCCAGTCCCGCTACCCCCAAAGCTTCCTCACTGCTCTCGAACATCAGCTGCAAGCCCAGGCAAATACCCAGAAAGGGGATTTGCCGCTCCACGCATTTTTGTATTACCTCCGGAAGTCCATAGGCATGCAGCTTGTCCATGGCGTCGCCAAAGGCTCCCACTCCCGGCAAAATCACCCCGTCCGCCCGGAGAATGGTATCGGCATCCCTTGTGATGATTGCTTCCTCTCCCAGAAGCTGCAGCGCTTTCTCCACGCTTTTGATATTCCCTGCATCATAATCAATGATTGCAATCATGTATCTACTCCATTTCGTCAGTTATTGTCTTCTATAAATTCCACATCGCCTAAATCGGTTTCCTCCGGCAGCACATCCTCAAGCGCCTCCAACGGCTCCTGTTCGGAGGGCTGCGCCTTTCCGATTTCTCCCGCAAACGCCGCCTTCACCTTCTTTGTATACTCAACATCCTCCGGCTCAGAGGCAATTTCCATCGCCTGCGCTTCCGACATATGATACTCGGTCTCCAGAATTTCCAGTATCCGTGCATATACCTCAGCTACCTCCGGACCGGCATTATATTGAGTCGAAAACTCATAAAGCTTCGGATAAGCATACACCGACTGTATCAGACTATCAAGAGCCTCTAACTGTAAGCCCTCCCCTGACAAGATTTCATATTCCCGCATCCACAGACGTATCCGCAAAATACTCTCCGACTTACCGTACATCACCTGTTGGCTCTCATTTAAGGTTTTTCCTGCCAGATTCTGATAGCAGGTCTCATAATCTCCCTCATAGAAGGCCGCCTCAGCCGCCTGTTTATCCGAAAAATCCACTCCCACATTTGCCAGTACCCAGATTGCCGCTCCTACGGAAAAACAGGCAATAAAGATGAGAGCAACCTTCTTTGTGGGAAGCTTCCCGGAAGGCTTTACAGAAGCGGAAGTCTGTTTCGGAGGTTTCTCTTTCTTAGGCTTCTTTTTCTTTTCAGCCTTCTTACCCTTTTTGTCTCTTTCTGCATCCTCCTCGTCGATTTCCTCCCCATCCGCTCCATCGGCCTTACCGGATTTCTTTTTCTTGTTCTTCTTCTTTTTCCCTTCCTCCTTGTCAAGCTCCCTTAAAATACCTTCATTCTCTTCCGAAAGTCGAAGCGCTTCCGAGTCGTCATTCTCCTCCTCTTCTTCCTCCGTCATAATATCAAGAAACTTTGCAAATAACCCTTTCTTCTCTGCCTTTTTTCCGCTTTTTTGAGCCGGCGTCTCTTCCTGTACAGCCGCCTCCCCCAATGCCGCCTCTTCCCCGCCGACATTGCCGAAAAGCTCCTCGTCAATTCCGAACGCGGACAAATCCTCCATAATACCTATGCCGTTGTTATTTTCTGCCTCCAGATTGTCCAGCGCCTCCAGGCTGGCAAAAAGCTCTTCTGTCTCATCTATAAGCTCATGAGAGCCTTGCAGCGCATCCTCCTGCTGCTCTGCCTCAACTCCTTCCTGATGAACAGACTCCTTATCCTTTTTTGCCTTCCGCGCTTCTCGTTTAGCCTGTTTTGCCGCCTCCTTCTCTTCCAGACGCGCCTGCTTTTTAGCCTGCGCCGCCGCCTTTTTGGCCTGCTTTGCTTCCATTTTGGCCTGACGCTTCTCCTCTATACTGCGCTTATGCGCCTCTTCCTTCTCCTCCTTCTCGCCCACATCCTGCAAAACTGCCGCCATATCATCAAAAAAGTCATCATCTACAGGCTTCTCGGGCATTTCCTCTATCTGCTGATTCTGATTCGCCAGAAGCAGCTTGTTGATATCCTCCTGGGTCATCTCCGTAATATCCTCTATATTCAAAGGTCCCTCATACTCCGCAGCTGAAAGCTCCTCCGGCTCATGGGCTTCCTCCTCCGACTTCTCCTCCAAATCCGGAATCTCTTCTTCCGGCTGATTCTGGTTCGCCAGAAGCAGCTTGTTGATATCCTCCTGGGTCATCTCAGCAATGTCCTCTATATTCAGTGAGTCCTCATACTCCGCAGCTGAAAGCTCCTCCGGCTCATGGGCTTCCTCCTCCGACTTCTCCTTCAAATCCGGAATCTCTTCTTCCGGCTGATTCTGGTTCGCCAGAAGCAGTTTGTTGATATCCTCCTGGGTCATCTCCGTAATGTCCTCTATATTCAGTGAGTCCTCATACTCCGCAGCTGAAAACTCCTCCGGCTCATGGGCTTCCTCCTCCATATTCGGAAGCTCCTCTACTTGCGGAAGCTCCTCTTCCAAATCTGAAAGCCCCTCTACCTGCGCAAACGGCTCCTCTTCTAAATCTGAAAGCCCCTCTACCTGCGCAAGCGGCTCCTCTTCTAAATCTGAAAGCCCCTCTACCTGCGCAAGCGGCTCCTCTTCCAAGCTGATGCTGTCCTGCGCAAGCGGCTCCTCTTCCAAGCTGATGCTGTCCTCTGCAAACGGTTCCTCCTCCAAATCTGAAAGCTCCTCTACCTGCGCAAACGGCTCCTCTTCTAAATCTGAAAACTCCTCTACCTGC
>JAMOZS010000029.1 GCA_023667765.1 Roseburia sp.
CAGTTTGATGTGGAAATGGAAAAAGGCATGGCTGATATAAAAGCGGGCAGAGTTAATTCAGCAGATACCATTGAAGCGGAAATGAAGAGAGACTTTGGCGTATGAGTTGGGATATTGTCTATACAGCGCGGGCAAGACAAGACTTGCGTGATATTTATGAATATATGGCATTAGAGCTGCTTGCTCCGGAAACTGCGACCAGACAAACCCAACGGATTATGAAAACGATTCGTTCCCTTGAAGAAATACCCATGTGTCATCAACTTTATGAAGAAGAACCGTGGCATAGTCGGGGGGATCCGATTTTTACCTGTAGATAATTATCTGATACTCTATCTGCCGGAAGAAACAATCGGAATTGAAATCTCCGATTGCCCTCAGTGGTAAAAAACTTAGAATAAGAATAAGCATTCTACACTTTGGACGGTTGAGGATGCTTATTTCTTTTTATGATTGTCTATGTAAGACAGAGCCGTAAACAACACAAGTAATAATGTAAGAACTTCCATTATACTCATAGGGCATCGATGATTGGTTCGTGCCGATGGGATTTTTCATTAAAAATGCGGATTTCTGTTGAAATTTAAAACATACTAAAACATTTAAGCTGAAAATCCAATTGGATATTCCAAAATGAGAGATGATATGGTATAATGTTAGCTTATATCAAACTCTTTTTGTTAGGGACTAACAGAAAGGAGTTAGGTCATGCAAATGCGGGCATTACGATGAATCAGTACGTCCATGTGACAGAGGATGAGAAGTTTTAAAGAGGTAGAAAGAATCGAAAGTGCCTTAAAAATTGTGTAGCAGATTGTGTAGTAAAAATATAGAGAAAGGCGAAAACTCTTGTAAATAAAGGATTTTCGGACAGGTATGACAAATTATGAAACTCGGAATCGTAGGATTGCCCAATGTAGGGAAAAGTACCTTGTTTAATTCATTGACCAGAGCGGGAGCGGAGTCGGCCAATTATCCCTTTTGTACGATTGACCCCAATGTAGGAATTGTGGCGGTACCGGACGAACGTATCAGGCTTTTGGGAGAAATGTATCACTCTAAAAAGGTGACGCCCGCCGTGATTGAGTTTGTGGATATCGCAGGACTGGTTAAGGGCGCTTCTAAAGGCGAGGGGCTGGGCAATCAGTTTTTGGCCAATATTCGCGAGGTGGACGCAATTGTGCATGTGGTGCGGTGTTTTGAGGACGCTAATGTGGTACATGTGGATGGCAATATCAATCCTCTGCGTGATATTGAAACGATTAATCTGGAATTGATTTTTTCGGATATTGAAATTCTGGAGAGAAGGATATCCAAGGTGGCGAAAGCAGCCAGAATGGATAAGACGCTGGCAAAGGAAGAGGCTCTTTTGGAGCGTTTGAAGGAGCATTTGGAGAGTGGTAAGCCGGCAAAGAGTCTTGAGGTTGAGGACGAGGAGGAGCTGGCCTTATTAAAGGGATATCAGCTTTTGACCTATAAGCCTGTCATCTATGCCGCAAATGTGGCAGAGGAGGATTTGGCGGATGACGGGGGCAGCAATGCCGGCGTGGCGTCCGTCCGTGAGTTTGCCAAGGGAGAGGGAAGTGAGGTGTTTGTAATCTGCGCTCAGATTGAGCAGGAGATTTCCGAACTGGAGGAGGATGAGAAGGCGATGTTTTTAGAGGACCTGGGGATTGCCCAGTCCGGTCTGGACAAGCTGATTGCGGCCAGCTATCATATTCTGGGGCTGATGAGCTTTCTGACGGCTGGTGAGGATGAAACCAGGGCCTGGACAATCAAAATCGGCACAAAGGCGCCTCAGGCTGCCGGAAAAATCCACTCTGACTTTGAGAGAGGCTTTATTAAGGCGGAGGTAGTTCATTATAAGGATTTGCTGGAGCAGGGCTCCCTTGCCGCCGCCAGAGAAAAAGGTCTGGTAGGTATGGAAGGAAAGGATTATGTGGTGCAGGATGGCGATGTAATCCTGTTCCGGTTTAATGTATAAAATCTTAAGATTTCTTAAAAAAGTTACTGCGGAACATATGGTATGGGATGGAACCCCACCACACAATATATTGTATAAAGTGTGCAAAACGCCTCGTTTTGAGGCGTTTTTTTTTGTGGAATCTATCAAAAAAGTTGCTTGATTTTACTTGTCAAACGTCCTGTTTTGTATTAAAATCGATACTAAGTGGTGGAAAGTGGTAGAAAGTGTCACGAAGTGGTGAGGCTATTTCGTCATTTGCATCATTTTGAACGGTGGTGATGGCAATGTTTATGAGCGAGTACAACCATAGCATAGATGCGAAGGGCAGGTTGATTATTCCCTCTAAGTTTCGCGAGACTCTGGGAGAAGAGTTTGTGGTTTCCAAGGGAATGGATGGCTGTCTGTTTGTGTATGCCAATGATGACTGGAATGCTTTTGAACAGAAGCTCACATCATTGCCCCTCATTAATAAGGAGGCAAGGCAGTTTGCCCGTTTCTTTCTGGCAGGAGCCGCCCAAGTGGAAGTGGACAAGCAGGGAAGAATACTGTTGCCGGCCAATTTAAGAGAATTTGCCGGTTTGGATAAGGATGTAGTGTTGGTAGGCGTGGGAAGCCGTATTGAAATCTGGAGCAGGGAGAAATGGGAGCATTTGTCCGAGGATGAAAACATGGATGATATTACCGCTGCTATGGAGGCTTTGGGACTGACCATTTAGGGAAAATACATTAGAGCGACTGGCGGAAAAAAAGCAGGACAGGGCGAATACGCCGCCGATGGCGGAAAGCAGGAGGGAAAATGGAACAGCTGCAATTCAATCATTATTCGGTTCTGCTGAAGGAAACCATAGAGGCTTTAAAGATTAAGCCCTTCGGCGTTTATGTGGACGGCACATTGGGCGGAGGGGGACATGCCTATGAGATATGCAGGAGACTTACGACAGGCCATTTATACGGAATCGACCAGGATGAGGCTGCGATTGTTGCGGCAGAAAAACGGTTGAAAGAATTTGGGAACCGAGTGACGATTTTGAGGAATAATTACGGTAATGCGAAAGCCGTACTCAGAGAGTCTGCTGTAGAGCAGGTGGATGGAATTGTGCTGGATTTGGGCGTGTCTTCCTATCAGTTGGATACCGGAGAAAGAGGTTTTTCCTACCGCTATGATGCGCCGCTGGATATGCGGATGGATTGCAGGCAGAGGCTTACGGCCAGAGATATCGTGAATAATTATTCAGAGTCGGAGCTGTTTCGCATCATCAGGGATTACGGTGAGGACGGCTTTGCCAAAAATATTGCAAAGCATATTGTCAGGGCCAGACAGGAGAGGTCCATAGAGACTACCTATCAGTTGAATGAGGTGATTAAGGCGGCGATTCCCGCCAAAATGCGGCAGAACGGACATCCCTCAAAGCAGACCTTTCAGGCTGTCAGAATTGAGTGTAACAGGGAGCTGGAGGTACTCAGGAATTCGTTGGAGGATTTCATCGATTTGTTAAGTCCCGGAGGAAGGCTTTGTATTATTACCTTTCATTCTCTGGAGGATCGTATTGTGAAGGCGGCCTTCCGCGAAAAAGAGAATCCATGTACCTGTCCGCCGGAATTTCCGGTGTGCGTCTGCGGTAAGAAAAGTCAGGGCAGGGTGGTAACGAAAAAGCCGATTTTACCGTCAAAAGAGGAACTTTCGGAGAACAGCCGCTCAAAGAGCGCAAAGCTGAGGGTATTTGAGAAGAAATCAGAGAAATAGAAGGAAATCAGAGAAATAGAAAGATAATAAAAAGATATAAGAAAGCAGGATATTAGTTATGGCACAGACAAGGCGTGTAAGAACGACCGCTACGAACAGAATAGATAACAGGAGAAATGCATATGTGTACGGCAGCGCAGTACGCAAGCCGGATGTACAGACTCAGCTGCAGGAGGAGCCCAGAAGAAGGCTCAGCCATGAGGCGAGGAAGAACAGGGACAGAGCTCATCATATGAGCCTGGGATATGTTGTGTTTCTGGCGTCTGCGCTCTGTGCGGCGGGCGTGGTTTTGATAAGCTATATTCAGCTGCAGTCGGAGCTGACCAATAAGATTAAGACAATATCCCGTCTGGAGAGTCAGCTGAATACGATGAGACTGACCAATGATGAGGAGTATCATCGCATCGTAAACAGCGTGGACCTGGAGGAGATAAAGCGGATTGCAATCGGCGAGCTGGGAATGACCTATGCCAAGGAGGGACAGATTATCAATTACAGGAATGCGGGAAGCGATTACATGAGGAAATCAGCAGATAATTAAGTAAGAGGTGTCATGTGAAGCAGGACAGAAGCAGAGTAAAAAAATTTTCCATCAGAATGCAGAAAAAGCTGGTAGTATTGTTCGCATTAGTACTGCTGGCTTTTGTCGGACTGGGATTTCGTCTAAGCTATATCGTAAAGGAGAATGAGACGAAGTATCAGAAGCAGGTGTTTTCCCAGCAGGGCTATGATTCCACAACGCTTCCTTTTCGGAGGGGCGATATTGTGGATGCCAAGGGCACGAAGCTGGCTACCAGTGAGAAGGTTTATAATCTGGTCATTGACGCAGCGGTTATGCTGGACAAAGAGGACTATCTGGAGCCTACGCTGCAGGCGCTGGGGAGCTGTTTTCCTCAGCTTGATATGAGCAGTATCGGAGAATATGTGAGAAGTCATCCGGGGTCTTCCTGGTATGTGCCTTTAAGACGCCTGAGCTTCGACGAAATCAGCGGCTTTCAAATGATGCAGGCGGAGGACAGCAAGATTAAGGGAGTGTGGTTCGAGGAGGAATACAAGCGGGTATATCCCGGAGGCAGTCTGGCGGCGGATGTAATCGGTTTTACGCAGATAGACAATGTGGGCCAGTACGGGCTGGAGGAGTATTATAATGATGTATTGAACGGCACGAACGGACGGGAGTACGGTTATCTGAATGATGATTTGGCGCTGGAGAGAACCGTAAAGCCCGCAGTGGACGGTAATACCATACATAGCACGATTGACGTCAATATACAGGGAATTGTGGAAAAATATTTGAAGAAGTTTAACGACGAGCATGCCGGCGCTGTGAGAGAGGATGGCAACGGGGCGGAAAATACAGGCTGTGTGATTATGGAGGTGAATACCGGCAACATACTGGCAATGGCCAGTTATCCTACCTTTGATTTAAACGACAGGAGAAATACGCAGGCCCTTTTGGGAAGTAATTTGATTGAGGAGATTACCAATGCCAACGGGTATCAGGAAATCAGAAAGACCACTACCATCATTAATGAAGAGGTATTGGAAACGCTGGACGACGACCAGATTTATCTGAACCTGAATAATCTGTGGAAGAATTTCTGTATTAGCAATACCTACGAGCCGGGCTCTACCATGAAGCCCTTCACCGTGGCGGCGGCTTTGGAAAGCGGCAGCATTGCCGCAAATTCCTCCTACGAGTGTAATGGTTCCCTTGAGGTAGGCGGACACACCATACATTGTCACAATACCTGGGGGGACGGAACGGTCAGTCTGGAGATGGCGGTAGCTCAATCCTGTAATGTGGCACTGATGAAAATCGGTCAGATTATGGGGAGAGATATTTTCTGTGACTTTCAGAGGGATTTTAATTTTGGTTTAAAGACCAATGTGGATTTGGCGGGCGAGGCCAGAACCGCAAGTCTTATCAAGGAGGCGCAGGACATGGATGCTGCAGACCTGGCGACTTATACCTTTGGTCAGAACTTTAATGTGACTATGATACAGATGATTTCCGGTTTTTGTTCTCTGATTAACGGCGGTTATTATTATGAACCCCATATCGTTGATAAAATTACCAATTCCAGTGGAGCCGTGGTAAAGAGTATTGAGCCGCGGGTGTTGAAGCAGACGGTTTCGGGCACCACTTCGGAATATATCAGGGAATTCTGTACCACGGTGGTAACCGAGGGAACCGGTAAGACCGCAAGGCCGGCCGGATATATGATTGGAGGAAAGACAGGAACGGCGCAGACGCTTCCCCGGGGAAATAAGGAGTATGTGGTATCCTTTATGGGCTTTGCGCCGGCGGACAATCCGCAGATTGCCGTGTATGTGGTGGTTGACAGAGCCAATGCAACTCCGCAGGATGATGCAAAATATGCCACAGGTATTGTACGGGATATTTTGACGGAGGCGCTTCCCTATCTGAATATCTTTATGACGGAGGAGCTTAGTGATGCAGAACTGAAGGAATTGGAGGAAAGGGCGCTGGCCAACACATTGGAGTATGGCAGACAGGAGGAAGAGGAACCGGAGGAGGAAGAACCGGAGGATACGCCCTCTGAGCCTGTTACGGAGCCTGTGTGGAAGAGCTTTCCCCTGGACCCGGATACAGGGTATCGCAAGGACCCCGATACAGGCGAACTGCTCGACCCGGATACAGGAGACCCAATCTCCGGGAATCATATGCCCATCGGCGGGGATAATCTGTAAATCCGGCGGCGTATTCCTTTTGCTTGGCAGATATAAAAAGCATTTTGCGGCGTTGGTAAATACATAAGAAGATGAATAACCTCATAAAATTGGGAATACAGTTTAGTAATCCGGCTTTATGAGGTTTTCTATGTCCGTTCAATTAAAAAAGACCGTTCATCGCAAAAAGATTACGGTAACCTTCTTTATTTTGACATTCATGTTCCTGTTTTTATTTGGCAGATTGGTATATTTGATGGTATGGAAGGCGGAGCACTATGCGAATTTGGCTACCAAGCTCCATGAGAGGGAAAGGAGCATAAAGGCTGCCAGAGGAAGAATATTGGACAGGAACGGTACGGTGCTTGCCGATAATAAGACGGTCTGTACGATTTCTGTTATATACAATCAGGTAAAGGACAGAGAGCAGGTTATCGACATGCTCTGCAGGGAGCTTAAATTGGAGGAGGAATATGTTCGGAAGCGTGTAGAAAAGTATTCCTCCATGGAGCGCATTAAAAGCAATGTGGATAAGGAGACGGGGGACAGGATACGAGAGTATGATATGCCTGGCGTGAAGGTGGATGAGGACTATAAGCGATATTATCCCTACGGAGAGCTGGCCAGCAAGGTGCTGGGCTTTACCGGCGGCGATAATCAGGGAATTATAGGCCTGGAGGTAAAATACGAGGAATATCTGGAGGGAGAGCCGGGTATGATTCTTACGGTTACGGACGCAAAGGGGATTGAGGTGGATACGGAGGGGGAACGGCGCATTGAGCCGGTGGCCGGGAATGATTTGTATATCAGCCTGGACAGAAATATTCAGACCTATGCCACCCAGCTGGCGCAGCAGGCGAGAGCCACAAAGCAGGCGGACAGTGTGTCTATTATTGTGATGAATCCTCAGAACGGGGAGCTGTACGCCATGGTGAATGTACCGGAATTTGACTTGAACAATCCCTATGAGATTTCACCGGAGCTTTTGGCGGCCTCTGGAGAGAAAAAGGAGCAGGATATCCTAAACGGCATCTGGCGCAACGGTTGTATCAACGATACCTATGAGCCGGGCTCTACCTTTAAGATTATTACGGCGGCCGCCGGACTGGAGGAGGGGGTGGTTACTCCGGAGAGTACCTTTTCCTGTCCCGGATTTATCGTGGTGGACGATAGAAAGATTCGCTGTCATAAGGTGGGAGGACATGGCAGCGAGGATTTTGTGCATGCTACCATGAACTCCTGTAATCCGGTATTTATTACCGTTGGAATGCGGCTTGGAGTGGAGAAGTATTATGGTTATTTTGAAAGGTTTGGACTGAAGAAGAAAACCGGAGTGGATTTGCCCGGAGAGGCGGGTACTATTATGCATAAAATGGAGGATATGGGGAATGTGGAGCTGGCCACGGTGTCCTTCGGACAGTCCTTCCAGATTACGCCGCTGCAGCTTCTGACTACGGCCTCCTCTATTATCAACGGAGGCAGACGGATTACCCCTCATTTCGGGGTAAAGACAGTGAATGTGGGAACCGGCGAGGAGCTATGCTTTAGTTATCCGGTGGAGGAGAACATTGTATCGGAGGAGACCAGTGCCATTATGAGAGAGATTCTGGAGATGGTGGTGTCGGAAGGAGGCGGTAAGAACGGCAGTATAGAAGGGTATCGGATTGGGGGAAAGACGGCAACCAGCCAGACTCTGCCCAGGGGAAGCGGTCGTTATATTTCCTCTTTTCTGGGCTTTGCGCCGGCGGATGACCCTCAGATTATTGCGATTGCCATTATTAACAATCCTCAGGGCGTTTATTATGGGGGGCAGATAGCGGCTCCCATCATACGACAGCTTTTTGAAAATGTGCTTCCGTATTTGGGGATTATGGAGTATAATCAATGAAAGGATGATTATGTTTGCTATGAATCATGCAAGTATTCTATCCGTTGCAGTATCATTTGCCTTAAGCGCACTATTGGGTCCCATAGTGATTCCCTTGCTGCGGAAAATCAAGTGCGGACAGACAGTGCGGGAGGATGGCCCTGCCAGTCATCTGAAAAAGACAGGTACGCCTACCATGGGCGGGATCCTGATTCTGACGGCCGCAGTGACTACCTCCCTGTTTTTTGTGGAGGAGTATCCAAGGATACTGCCGGTATTGTTTCTGGTATTCGGGTTTGGGACGATTGGCTTTCTGGATGACTATATTAAGGTGGTCTGTAAGAGCCCGGAGGGACTTAAGCCCTGGCAGAAATTCGGAGGGCAGATAGTAGTGACGGGAATTTTTGCCTGTTATCTGTTATATTTTACGGATGTGACGCTGGCGATGAGGGTGCCCTTCTGGCAGGGACGATACATAGATTTGGGTGTCTGGAATGTGCCGGTTTTGTTTTTTATTGTGCTGGGGACCGTCAACGGGGTAAATTTTACCGATGGTCTGGACGGTCTGGCGGGGAGCGTCACAGTGATTGTGGCCACTTTCTTTACGGTGGTGGCTATCGGGACCGGAAGCGGTCTGGAGCCTTTGACCTGTGCGGTGGTAGGCGCGCTGATGGGTTTTTTGCTCTTTAACGTGCATCCTGCCAGTGTGTTCATGGGAGATACCGGTTCACTGGCCCTGGGAGGCTTCGTGGCGGGCAGCGCTTATATGATGAATCTGCCGCTGTTTGTGGCGTTGGTGGGGATGGTATATCTGGTGGAGGTTATTTCGGTTATTCTGCAGGTGGTGTACTTCAAACTCTCCGGCGGGAAAAGGCTTTTCAGAATGGCCCCCCTGCATCATCATTTTGAACTCTGCGGATGGTCTGAGACGCAGATTGTCACGGTATTTACCGTCTTTACGGCGCTGATGTGTCTGCTTGGCCTGAAAGGGCTGGGCTGAAAAGGAGGAAAATCATGTTGGAAGGAAAAAAGTGTCTGGTAGTAGGCTCAGGTATCAGCGGTATAGGCGCGGTGAGTCTGCTTGCGCATTTCGGGGCACAGATTATTTTATATGACAGTAATGAGAAGCTGACGGCGCAGGAGCTTGCAGATAAGCTTCCGGAGGGCTGTAAAGCGGAATGTATCGCGGGAGAGCTGCCAGGGGCGGTTTGGGAGAGCGTGGAGGCGGCGGTATTGAGCCCCGGCGTGCCGGTGGATATTCCTGTGGTACAGAAGCTGAAGGAGCGGGGAGTGCCCGTGCTGGGAGAGATTGAGCTGGGATATCTTGCGGAAAAGGGCAGAGTGGCCGCGGTCACGGGAACAAATGGCAAGACGACGACCACCACCCTTCTGGGAGAGATTATGAAGGCTCATTTAGGTGAGGATAAGGTCTTTGTGGTGGGAAATATCGGAAATCCCTATACGCTGGAGGTTTTAAAGACGAAGCCCGACACGGTGACGGTGGGAGAAATCAGTTCCTTCCAGCTGGAGACCATACATACCTTCAGGCCCCGTGTATCGGCCATTTTGAACATTACGCCGGACCATCTGAACAGGCATCACACCATGGAGGCCTATGTGGCAGCTAAGGAGGCCATTGGGATGAATCAGACCAAGGAGGATATCTGTGTGCTGAATTACGGTGATTCCTATACCAGAGCCTTTGCCGAAAGATGCTCCGCCAGAGTGGTGTTTTTCTCCTCAGGAGATGTGCCAAAGGAGGGGTATTATCTGGACGGGGATGAAATTGTTCTGAGCAGGAACGGCGGCAGAACGGTACTTATGAATATTCATCGGGATATGACGCTGGTGGGAATTCATAATGCGGAGAATGTTATGGCGGCCATGGCGATGGCAGAGGGCATGGGTGTGCCTATGGAGACGATTCTGTCCGTTGTACGCAGCTTCCGGGCGGTGGAGCATAGAATCGAGTTTGTGGCCGAAAAGAATGGGGTGGATTATTATAATGATTCTAAGGGTACCAATCCGGATGCGGCTATTCGGGGTATCTGCGCCATGAGCAGGCCCACGGTTCTGATTGGGGGCGGCTATGATAAACAGAGCGAGTTTGACGAATGGGTGGAGTGCTTCCCGGGCAGAGTGAAGGAACTGGTATTAATCGGCCAGACCAGAGAGAAAATAGCGGAGTGTGCCAGAAGGCATGGCTTTACCAGAATTCATTTTGCGGATACCTTTGAGGAATGTTTACGGCTTTGTACCGATTTGGCAGGGAGGGGAGACGCGGTACTGCTGTCTCCGGCCTGCGCCAGCTGGGGAATGTTTCCCAATTATGAGACCAGGGGGCGGCTCTTTAAGGAATATGTAAATGCATTGCCGGATGAGAAGGAGTAACTATGGCAGCAGGTAGAAGGAAAAGAAAGAGAGAGCAATCCGAATATTTTTTTGACTATAGCCTTTTGTTTATCGTGTTGTTCCTTCTGGGCTTTGGATTGATTATGATTTATTCGGCCAGCTCCTACACGGCTTTTGAGGAATTCGACGATTCGGCGTATTACCTGAAAAAGCAGCTGATAGCCGTTATACTGGGGCTGGTAGCGATGATTTTGGTGGCTAATATACCGTATCACTTCTGGGAACGGTTTGCCGTCCTGGGATGGTTTGGCTCCTTTGGACTGATTTTTCTGGTATTGACGCCTCTGGGAGTGGCATCCCACGGCGCCCGGCGTTGGATTGGAATTCCGGGTACGGGCTTTAATCTGCAGCCGGCGGAGGTGGCAAAGATTGCCATGATTTTGTTCCTCGCAGTTCTGGTATGTAAGCTGGGGAAGGCCGTGCGGACGCCCAAGGGCTTTATGATTATGATGGCGGCTCCGCTGCCCGTTGCGCTGGCGATTTATATTGTCACGGATAATCTGAGCTCTGCGGTGATTGTTATGGGTATCTCTCTGCTGATGGTATTTGTGGCCAGCCCGGACTATAAAAAGTTTGTAATTATGGGGCTGGCGGTAGTGGCGGTGGTGGCGTTATTAGTCTTTTTGATTACCTCTACGGATTTAATCAGCGGTTTTAGAAGCGGACGTATTTTAGCCTGGCTGGATCCGGAAAGCGACGCGCAGGATAAGGGCTTTCAGACGCTGCAGGCGCTTTATGCCATCGGCAGCGGCGGTATCTGGGGAAAGGGTCTGGGAAAGAGTATGCAGAAATTAAGCTTTCTGCCCGAGTCCCAGAATGATATGATTTTTTCTATCATCTGTGAGGAGCTGGGCCTGCTGGGAGGTATCGCCATTATATTGATGTTTATTATGTTAATCTGGCGTATGATGATTATTGCGAACAATGCGCCGGATTTGTTCGGGGCGATGCTGGTGGTGGGCGTCATTGGACATATCGCCATACAGGCGATTCTGAATATTGCGGTGGTGACCAACACGGTGCCAAACACGGGTATCTCTCTTCCCTTTATCAGTTACGGAGGTTCCTCGGTTATTTTTCTTCTAATCGAGATAGGTCTGGTTTTGAGCGTGGCAAAGAGAATCCAGCTGAAGGAGCTGTAACAAAACAGGATTTTTAACATAAAATAGAATAATTTCCGGTGTGAAGGTGTCACATGGATTCTATTCATATTCTCGGAGGTGCCAGGCTTCAGGGGAAGGTTCGTATTCAGGGTTCAAAAAATGCGGCGCTGCCGATACTGGCCGGTACGATTCTCACCAATGATACGACATTTCTGAAGGATTGTCCTAAAATAGCCGATGTGTATCAGATGGTAACTATTCTTAAGAGTCTGGGCTGTCAGATCAGCTGGGAGAAGGAGGGACTTCGGGTAAAGACGGAAGGCTTTTCCTGCGGACAGATGCCCAGGGAGGCCATAACCGGCATGCGTTCTTCGCTGTGTCTGCTGGGCGCTTTGATTGGCAGATGTAATGAGGTAGTGATGGAGTACCCCGGAGGCTGCGTCATTGGGGAGCGGCCGATAGATTTGCATATTCTGGCCCTGTCTCAGATGGGCGTTAAGTTTAAGGAAGAGGATGGACGACTCAGGGCAAGTACTGCGGGATTGGTGGGAGCCGACATTACGCTGGCTATTCCCAGTGTGGGAGCTACGGAAAATATTCTGCTGGCGGCGGTGATGGCAAAGGGTGAAACGCTGATTTCAGGAGCTGCCAGAGAGCCTGAGATTCAGGGACTTTGTGAATATCTGACAGCCTGTGGAGCTTCGATTGAGGGTATCGGAACCGACAGGCTGAGGGTGAAGGGCGGCAGCAGGCTTCATGGCGCTGAGTTTACTGTGCCTGCCGACCGTATTGTGGCCGGGACTTATCTGTTCGCGGCTGTGGCGGCCGGAGGGAATGTACTTTTGGAGGAGGCTCCGGTGGAGCATATGGAGGCTCCGATTCGGGTGGCCCGGGAGATGGGGGCCGTCTGCACCGAAACCAACGAGGGGCTATATGTACAAAAGCTGACCAGGCCGGGAGAGCTTCCTTTTTTGTATACCTCGCCCTATCCGGGCTTTCCTACTGATTTACAGTCTATGGTACTGGCTGTGAGATGTGTGGGTAAAGGGAAGAGCCTGATTGAGGAAAGGATATTTGAGGATAGGTTTCGGATTGTGGAGCCTTTAAAGAGAATGGGGGCGGATATTACCGTTAGGAATTCCCACTGTGTGAGCGTACAGGGGGTGTCACAGCTTCATGGAGAGAGTGTGGAGGCCAAGGAGCTGCGCGGAGGCGCGGCATTGGTGTTGGCCGGATTGGTGGCTGAGGGAGAAACGGTAATAACAGGCTGTTCTTATATTTATCGTGGTTATGAAAATATCTGCAAGGATTTGCGGGAGTTAGGAGCGCGAATAGTAAGTGTATAGAAGCAAAAGAAAATGGATTATCAGAATACTGTTGTGTCTGACAGTCGTAATAGCGGTCTTAGGCGTGTGTTATTATGTGGCCGCCACCTATACCATTAAAACCGTGTATGTGGAGGGAAACTACCATTACACACAAGAGGAGATACAGAGCTTCGTTATGGATGGAGCGCTGGGGAATAATTCGCTCTATCTGTCCATGAAATATAAAAACAGAGGCGTGGAGAATATTCCCTTTGTGGACGTGATGGATGTAAAGGTGCTTGCGCCGGACACGATTAAAATAACGGTCTATGAGAAGGCATTGGCGGGGTATGTGAAGCATTTGAATACCTATATGTACTTTGATAAGGACGGTTATGTGGTGGAGAATTCCAGTGTCAAGACGATGGGAGTTCCCCAGATTACAGGGCTTAAGTTTGATTATGCAGTCCTGGGGAAGCCGCTGCCTGTGGAGGACCCGGAGGTATTTAACGATATTCTGAATATCACAAAGCTTCTGAATAAATATGAGCTTTTGGCAGATAAGATTCAGTTTCAAGGTACGAAAGAAATTACTGTGTTTTTTGGGGATTTGAGAGTGGAGCTTGGGGATGAGAGCGGACACCTGGAGGACAAGATTATGCTGCTTCCACGTTTCCTGGAGGACCTTTCCGGTAAGAAGGGAACTCTACAGATGAAAGTCTTTGATGAAAAAAAAGGAAAATATACTTTTCAGCCCGAAAATTTATAAAAAAATGTATTGATTAATTTATGAATTAATTATATGATAAGCTATATGGAGTTGAAACGGGAAAAGGAGGACGTACCTTTGATAGAGATTAACAGAAGTGATGCTGAATCTGCGGCCAGGATTATTGTGGTGGGTGTGGGCGGCGCAGGTAATAATGCTGTAAATAGAATGATTGACGAGAGAATTGACGGTGTGGATTTTATCGGAGTAAATACGGACAAGCAGGCCCTGCAGCTGTGCAAGGCTTCTAAACAGCTTCAAATCGGAGAGAAGCTGACCAAGGGACTGGGAGCGGGCGCAAAGCCGGAGATTGGCGAAAAGGCGGCTGAGGAGAGTGCAGAGGAGATTACAAATGCCCTTCAGGGTGCGGATATGGTGTTCGTAACCTGCGGCATGGGCGGCGGTACAGGTACGGGTGCGGCTCCTGTAGTGGCTAAGATTGCTAAAGATATGGGTATTCTTACGGTGGGCGTTGTGACAAAGCCCTTTCGTTTTGAGGCAAAAGCTCGTATGGTAAATGCATTGAATGGTATTGAGCGTATCAAGGAAAATGTGGATACGCTGATTGTGATTCCCAACGACAAGCTTTTGGAGATTGTAGACAGGCGCACTACAATGCCTGAGGCGCTTAAGAAGGCGGATGAAGTGCTGCAGCAGGCTGTTCAGGGTATAACGGATTTGATTAATCTGCCCGCTATTATCAATCTGGATTTTGCAGATATCCAGACGGTGATGAAGGATAAGGGCATTGCACATATCGGTATCGGAGAAGGAAAGGGTGACGATAAGGCTCTGGAGGCTGTCAAGATGGCGGTGGAGAGTCCCCTGCTTGAAACGACGATTACCGGAGCCAGTCATGTTATTATTAATGTGTCCGGCGATATCAGTCTGGCAGACGCCTCTGACGCCGCCAGCTATGTACAGGATTTGGCCGGAGAGGAAGTAAATATTATCTTTGGCGCAATGTATGACGCCAATAAATCGGATACTTGTAATATTACGGTGATTGCCACGGGCCTTGAGGAGCTGTCTCAGAACAATCTGCAGAACAGACTGGGTGCAAATCCCGCCTACAGACAGTCCCATATTTCAACGCCGAATTCCCTGAAGGGCTTAAATTTACAGCAGCCTGTTTCGGGGGTGTCTCAGAATGCGGTTCCTAAGCCGCCTGTGACTCCGTTGCCGGGTATTCGTAAGCCTGCGGAGATTAAGAGCTCCGTTGAGGAGAGAAGTCTGAAGATACCGGATTTTCTTCAGCGCAAATAAAATAACAGCTACATAGAACCAGGATTTGTTTAGATGTGGTATAGAGTATTCTTAGAAGCGTGTTGACCTTTGTCAGCGCGCTTTTTTTCTTATGCGCACTCGTGCGGAAGGGAAATATGCTGCAAATGAGGGAGAAGGAATCAATTAGGGCCGTCCGGCGGGGCAGGGAAAGATACGCTGTCAGCTCCAGTCAATGGATTTTCTAAATGTTCCGATAGGGTTGTCAGCGCTTCACGCAACCGCCCGACATTCGCCATCGTGGCTCAGGTCGAGCTTTCCGGGACATCCCTGTCCCGAAATTGCTGGCTGTGTACGGAACATTAAGAAAATCTCATTTACCTGCGCAGAGACAGCTTTTTCTTTCCCTGCCTCGCCGGACGGCTCCGATTGCCGCTCCCTCCAATCGCTGCCAGACCCTTGTCGAATTCTCTGAAAGATATCTTGAAAATTCTTTGTACTTTTGACAAATTCCGTGCTGACAAACCTCTATAATATTCATTGAGAACAGATAGGAAGTGCCTGAAGTTATCTATCAGCTTAAGAAGGGGCATGAAGGGAGCGGAAATGTATTATGAAGTGTATGCGGACAGTCTGTTTCTGATTAATGTTGTTATGAATCTCTACCTGTTGATACTGGTGAATCACAGCTCCTTTCATACGGCTTCCGGAAAGCGGCTGGTACTGGGAGCTGTCGCGGGTGCCTGCTTTTATCTGCTGCCCTTCTGGGGCGGGGGAGTTTTGTGGAGAAAACAGCTTCTGGGATATTTTGCGGGAACCCTGACAATGCTGTTTCTGGCGTTTCCTATCAGAAGCGCAAGGGCTTTTTTTCGGATTCTGGAGAAGCTGTTTTTTTATGCGCTGTTGATGGGGGGTATTCTATTACTTCTGATAAAATCTTTTCCGGGCATGCGGTCCTGTATGGACAGCATTTTCGGAGTGATGGGAGCAGGAGCGGTGGTTTTTCTGCTGCTTCGCCAAAGTTATCTGCGCAGCCTGAAAAACGCGGCTGACAGTATCTGCCGGGCTACTTTAATCAGGGGAGGGGAAAGGATGACGGTGGACGCCCTGCTGGACTCCGGAAACAGCCTGATTGAGCCTGTCAGCGGAAAGCCGGTTTGTATCGTGGAGGCCTCTGTATGGGGGAAGCTCTGGCAGGAGCATGGGGAGGGTTATCGGGCGGTACCTTATCACAGCGTAGGAAAAAAGAGAGGAATTCTGCAAGGATATCTGCTGCAGGAGCTTCAGCTGGAATTGGGCGGTCTGGTGAAAGTGTTTCGGGATGTTTATATTGCGGTCAGCGAGGAAGAATTATCAGGGGATTCACGGCAGCCGGTTCAACTGATTGTAAATCCCATGCTTTTTTATCCCTGAAAACAATGCGCTGAAGTGGAGATGAAAAAAATTCAAAGGGAGGAAAATTATGATACTTAAAGTGGCAGTACCGGGTAAAATGCAGTTTAAGCTGATTCGCAGGGAAAATGTATTCCTGCAAAGAAAGGGGGATATCCATTACATCGGGGGAGCGGAAGTGCTTCCACCGCCGCTGGAGCCTGTGAGAGAGAATCAGGTGATAAGCGATTTGGGAACGGAATATGAGGATGAGGCCAAGGCTATTTTGATAGAACATAATCTGAGACTGGTGGTATACATAGCAAAGAAATTTGATAATACGGGCGTGGGTGTGGAAGATTTAATTTCCATAGGAACCATAGGGCTGATTAAGTCCATCAATACCTTTAAGCCCAGTAAGAACATTAAACTGGCCACATATGCTTCCCGTTGTATTGAAAATGAAATTCTCATGTATCTGCGCAGGAATAATAAGACAAGACTGGAGGTATCCATCGATGAACCCCTCAATGTGGACTGGGACGGCAACGAGCTGCTCTTGTCGGATATTCTGGGAACGGATGAGGATGTGATATATCGGGATATTGAGAATGAGGTGGAGCGTAAGCTTCTGCTGGCAGCTATCAGCAAGCTTTCGGAGAGGGAGAGAACCATTATCAATCTTCGTTTTGGCCTGGAGAACAGAGACGGCCAGGAGATGACCCAGAAGGAGGTGGCAAACTACTTGGGAATCTCTCAATCCTATATTTCCAGACTGGAAAAGAAAATTATGCGCCAGCTGAAGAAGGAGATGAGCAATCATATTTAAGAGCGGACAGAAAGGGTATGAAAAACGAGAGAAACGCGATGCATGAGGCGGATTTTACACCGAAAAGACCATAGCAGGAGCAGAAACAGTCAGGACTGGCAAAAATCAGTATCATAGTGTATACTGTAAAAAGCGGATTTGCAAAGTCCAATCGGAAGAAAGCTCAAAAACCTGTTAAAGGCCTGGAGGGGCCTGTCGGGGAAGGGAGACATAAGATGATACAGAGAGAAGATATTTTATCCATGGAATATTTAAAAAAGACAGAGTATACCGGCTGTCACCAGGGTATGCGCTATCGGCTGGAGAAGGCGGAGAACGAGGCGGGAGAGAAAAGGCTGAAGGCGACGGTATGGCCGGAACCCTTTAATTTTTTCTCTACGCCGGAGGAACAAAAAACCACAGAACTGTTTACCTTTGATGAGGATGGCCTGGGGGATGCCATTGCGTGGATGAATAATAGACTGTTTGAGGAGAAGGAGAGATGGGACGGAGCAAAGAATAACTGGAGCAGTTACTCTTTGCCCTGAATCCCGAATCGTCAGGCGGTCAGATAGGCCCGCATGGTTCGCAAGGCATTTTTTTCCAGCCGGGAGACCTGGGCCTGGGAGATGCCGATGGCGGCGGCTACTTCCATCTGGGTTTTGCCTTCAAAAAAGCGCAGAGAGATGATTTCATGCTCTCTGTCATTTAATTTTTTCATTGCTTCATTTAAGGAGAGATGCTCTACCCAGTTTTCCTCCTTATTTTTTTTGTCGCTGATTTGGTCCATGACATAGAGTGTGTCGCCGCCGTCTGTAAAAACAGGTTCATAAAGGCTCATAGGGTTTTGGATGGCATCCATGGCGTAGACGATATCTTCCTTGGACAATCCGATTTCCGAAGCAATCTCCTCGATGGTGGGCTCTCGCAGATTCCTGCGTGTCAACGCATCTCTGGCATAGATGGCTTTGTAAGCGGTGTCCTTTAAGGAGCGGGATACCCGAATGCTGCTGTTGTCCCGTAAAAATCGCCGGATTTCTCCGATAATCATTGGTACCGCATAAGTGGAAAATTTTACCTGCAGGGAGGAGTCAAAATTGTCGATTGCTTTAATCAGGCCGATGCAGCCAATCTGGAATAAATCGTCCACATTTTCGTTGCTGGAGGAGAAGCGTTTGATAACGCTTAAAACCAGACGCAGATTTCCTTCAATATATTCCCGTCTTGCGCCCAGGTCGCCGGATTCGATTTTTTCAAATAGCCGTTCCTTATCTGCTGCTTTCAGCAGAGGCAGTTTTGCTGTATTTACGCCGCAAATCTCTACTTTTCCCTGTGCCATGTGTTCTACCTCTTCCTTTTTATTTTTTATCTTTTTAGGGAAACGCTGAGAAACGTGTTTCCCGCACCGGAGGCTTGTTGTACCGGTGTGCTGTAGTTGTAGTATGTACCGTCAGGTTCTCAACTATACCTGTCGCACATATACTAAAGCAAAAAGAATTTTGGTGAAGAAATGCTTTTTTCAGAGCTTAAATGTAAAGATGTGATTAACGTCAGAGACTGTAAAAAACTGGGAAGAGTCTGTGATTTGGAGTTTGATGAATGTAATGGATGCATCTGTAAAATCATGGTGCCGGGAGGCAACAAAATGCTGAATTTCCTGCGCTGCGAGCCGGATATTATCATTCCCTATAAGAACATACGCCAGATAGGGCCGGATATTATTCTGGTTGACATAAATTTATAAGTGCGGTATAATGTATTTTAAATAATGCGTAATTGTAAAACAGTGTACTGACACCGTTACAAAAAGCCGAGGGAGGGAGCTGTATGAAATGTCCTTTTTGCAGCCATGAAAACACCAGAGTTATCGATTCCAGACCTGCGGAGGATAATAATTCCATTCGACGCCGCAGAGTGTGCGATGAGTGCGGAAAGAGATTTACGACCTATGAGAAAATAGAGACAATCCCTCTGATTATTATTAAAAAGGACAATAACCGTGAAACCTATGAGCGGGAAAAGATTGAAGCGGGGGTGCTTCGGGCCTGTCATAAGCGTCCGGTAAGCGCAAGCCAGCTGACGGATTTGGTGGATGAGGTGGAGACGGAGATTTTCAATATGGAGGAGAAGGAAATCCCCAGTCAGGTGATTGGTGAGCTTTTGATGAACAAACTCAAGGATCTGGATATGGTGGCTTATGTCAGATTCGCCTCCGTATATCGGGAATTCAAGGATATCAACACCTTTATGGATGAACTCAAAAAGGTACTGGAATAAAGCAGTTTTCTTAAGGGGCGCCTGAGGGCGCCTTTTTCTTGATAAAAAGGTAGAGGCAGATAAGATAGAGCAGGCTTAATAACAGCTGACTGGCCAGCATCCCCCAGAGATATCCGCTGATGCCAAAGGCGGGAACGCAGTAAAATACAAAGCCCAGACGGATGAAAAGGCAGACGACATTGATTACAAAGATGTGGCCGGCCATGCCAAGACCCTGCAGAATACTGGACAGTGTAGTGTCCAGATAGATAAACGGGCAGATAAAGCTTAAGGTGGTGATAAAGTGTCCTGCCAGAGCGCTGTGGAATAAAAAGGTTCCGGCAAAGCGGCCGCAGAGGCCGAATACCAGCATACAGCTAAAACCTAACAAAAAGCAGTATTTGATAGTGCGGAGAGTGGCGCTTCTGACAGCCTTTAAATCTCCCAGAGCGTAGCTTTCCGAAATCATGGGGAGCAGCAGCACGGCAATGGATCCGGTGACGGCATTAGGGAAGAATATCAAAGGCATAGCCATACCGGTGAGAACGCCGTAGACTGACAGGGCGGTGGCGGTGTCATAGCCGTAGAGTCTCAGCTTGGCGGGAATGGAAACGGACTCGATACTCTGCAGGAAATTCAGTACCAGTCGATTGGCCGTCAGAGGCAGAGCCATTTGCAGAATCCCTGTGTAGATTGCCTTCTGCGCGATACCGGGAAACGGCTTTGTCGTCTTTTTTTGATGGATGCCGCACAGGTAGATGGCAATAAGGGAGACCATCATGGAGGCAAATTCTCCGATAGACAGTCCCAGCACAGCCACATTGATAGTGGGGAGTTTGCCCTGTCTGTATGCGAAGGCGGAAACCAGATAGACACAGCCTACGCGTATGAGCTGCTCCGCCAGTTGAGCTGCCGCCGGTATGCCGGCTTTTTTTACTCCGTAGAAATAGCCGTTGATACAGGAGTGTATGGCGCTGAAGGGAATGGAAAAGGCCAGTATCCGCAGCATGGAAACGGTGCGGGGTTCCTGTAAGAGGATTACGCCGATGGGCTCCGCCAGAGAGAATACCACGCCGCAGCACAGAAACGAAAGGGGCATGGAGATGCTAAGGCCCGCCAGCATGGGGCGAAAGACGGAACCGTTATTTTTGACGGTGTGTTCGGCCACCAGCTTGGAAATGGCAGTCTGGTAGCCGGCAGCGCACAGGGAAAAGGACAGAGCCAGAACCGGGCTCAGTAACTGATAGATTCCCATTCCCTCTTCCCCGAAGAGCTGGGATAAATAAATTCGATAAAAAAAGCCGATAATTCGGCTGATAAAACCGGTGATGGTCAGGATAAAGGCGCCCATAATCAGGGGATGTTTTTGCATGGATTTCATGGTGGGTTCCTAAGGCTTTTTCATCATTATATTCGGAAGGAATGATTGACAGAACCTGTCATGAATGCTATATGTACTATAGGGATGGCCTTTATTCCCGGGAGTAATGGGCCAAAGGGGGGGTTATTGACTATTTTGACGCTGCTTTCCGAGCGGCGGAAACGGAGAATAGAATGATATATTTGGATAATGCGGCGACGACAAAAATAGCGCCTGGGGCGCTGGAGGCAATGCTTCCCTGCTTAAGGGAGGCCTATGGGAATCCCGGAGGGAAGTACCGGCTGGGCTTTGAGGCAAGGAAGCTGGTAAATACTGCCAGAGATATTATCGGGGAGAGCCTGGGGGCTGTCAGGGAGGAAATTTATTTCACGGCAGGAGGTTCCGAGTCGGATAACTGGGCGTTAAAGGCGGCGGCGGAAGCTCTTCGGGACAAGGGCGGACATATTATTACGACAGCCATTGAGCATCCTGCGGTTCTGCGTACCTGCAGGTATCTGGAGAAGCAGGGCTTTTCTGTGACTTATCTTCCGGTGGACGAGAAGGGCAGAGTGGAGCCTGAATCAGTTCGCAGGGCCATACGGCCGGATACCATACTCATCAGCGTTATGTTTGCCAACAATGAAATCGGAACAATAGAGCCAATCGGGGAAATAGGAGCGATAGCCCGGGAAAGGGAGGTACTGTTCCACACGGATGCGGTGCAAGCTTACGGACAGCTGCCGATTGATGTGAAGGCCCTTCAGATTGATATGCTCAGCGCCAGCGCTCATAAATTTAACGGCCCCAAGGGAGTCGGTTTTCTGTATGTGCGCTCCGGCGTCAGGCTGGGGGCGCTGATTCACGGCGGTTCCCAGGAGAGAGGCAGAAGAGCCGGCACCGAAAACGTACCGGGCATCGTGGGTATGGGAGCAGCGGCCAGGCTGGCAGCGGCCGGGCTTTCGGAAAAAATGAAACAGGAGCAGGAGCTGCGGGATTATCTGATAGGGCGTCTGGAGACGGAAATACCGAATTGTCGGTTAAACGGAGACCGCTTTCGGAGACTTCCGGGGAATGTGAATGTATCTTTTCCGGGAATAGAGGGGGAATCGCTTTTGATTATGTTGGATATGGAAGGAATTTGCGCCTCCAGCGGTTCAGCCTGCACCTCCGGCGCAACCGAGCCCTCTCATGTGCTGACGGCTATCGGATTGGAGCCCGAGGAGGCCAGGGGGTCTCTTCGGCTGACGCTTTCCAGGGAAAATACCCGGGAGGAGATGGACAGAACCGTGGAGGTGATAAAAGGGATTGTGGAAAGGCTGCGCTCCCTGAGGGAGTTTTGACAAAGCAGGTAATATCTCTTATAATGGGACTGGTTATAGAGCAATCCGGTGAAGGAGAGACCAAAATGGGAAGTATTGGCAGAGATTTGAAGGATTTATGGAGTAAGAGATGCTTTGCGGTGTGCGTGCCGTTGATTACCCTGCTTGCGTATATTACACAGCTGTTTAGGCCTACGGTGGGGATAGATGATACTTCCTATAAGATGTATTTCGTAGACGGCGTTGCGCCGGCTGCCGGGCGGTGGTGTCTGTTCCTGCTGAGAATGTTGTTCCCTATGGACTATAATCCTTATTTTATAGAGCTTCTGGGTATCTTGCTGTTTGCCTTGTCCGCCTCCCTTTGGTGTGTGGTATTTTATCGTCTGTTTGGAAAAGAACTGTCGCCCTGGGTATACAGCATTGCGGCGGGTGCGCTGGTCTCCAGTCCGATTTTGGCGGAGGTAGTGGTTTGGTATCTGCAGAACGGTATTTTCATTGGCTATGGAGTGACGGCTTTGGCAGTATTGTATGCTCTGGAGGGACTGAGGGCGGAAGGAAAGTCCGGAAGCAATCCCGGGCGCAGGGTAAAAATCCTGAGCCTGATAGGGAGCATGGTGTTGTTGACCATTGCGCTTGGCTTTTATGAATCCTTTGTGATTGTATTTATGATGGCGATTCTGCTGGTGTTTTCTCTGATACGGGCTTTCAATAAGGGGGGCTACAGTAAAAGGCCTCTGGAATGGCTGTGGAAAACGGCTGTTATACTGGGGGGCGCTCTGGCCCTTAGAACATTGATTCTGGCTGTACTTTCCGCCGTATATCATCTGGAGAATCAGAAATTGTTAAAATCCAGGGGGCTTCTGGAGGCGCTGGGCTGGTTTGATGGCAGTAAGAGCGTGGATGATTTTGTTTTGATGTTAAAGGAATTTTTTGTGAAATATTATCTGCATGGGCTGGTATATCTGCCGGTGCTGATTTTGGATTTGGCTTTCGGCGTACTGGTAATATGGGGAATCCGCTATTGTATTCGCAAAAAGGACGGCTGGATTCTTATGGGAGTTTTGGGGAGTATTCTGCTTCCCTGGCTTCTGGCTGTGCTGGAGGGGGTGGCTACCTATTATCGCTCCAGCCAATATGTGCCGCTTGTAACAGCCGTCGCAGTATTGCTTGTGGGCTGGGAGCTTCACACCTGTAAGAACGGGACGGTTCGGATGGCGGCTTTTTTTGCGGCGGGAATTCTTTTGTATCATCAATGTTATGAGATGAATAAATGGCTCTATGTGGAGGCTATGAAATATGAGGATGTAAAGCGCACCCTGAGCGAGGTGGCATGGGTTGTCACCCGAAGCTGTGATGAGAGAAAGCCGGTATGCATGATTGGAAGCTATGAGATACCGGAGAGTCTTTTAGAGGACGTCTATTGTCCTGAGTGGTCGAAGCGGTACAAGCTTACCGAGAAGCTGGTAAAGGCGGTGGATTCCCGAATCTTTGAAAAGTATTGTACGCCCCGGGGTTATGGAGCGGCGGAGACGCCTCAGCTGAATTTTATGGACTGGGGTATGGTAGCTTTTCACACATATGACAGGGAATTGATTAAGTTTTGCCGGATGCATGGGCTGATGCTGGAGGAGGATTTGAATACGGAGCATTACAGGGAAGCGCAGGAACGGATGAAGGATGCTCCGGCATGGCCGGCGGAGGGGTCTGTCTGCGAGATGAGTGATTATATTATTGTGAATTTCGGGGAGCGGGCGTCAGAGGAGCATTGACGTTTGGAAAGGAAGATGACGGTGAAAAAAAGAGTGGTTGTGGGTATGTCGGGGGGGGTGGATTCCTCCGTGGCAGCCTTATTGTTAAAGCAGCAGGGATACGAGGTGATTGGCGTTACCATGCAGATATGGCAGCAGGAGGACGCCTGCGCTCCCGGGTCAGAGGGAGGGTGTTGCGGGCTGTCTGCAGTGGAGGACGCGGAAAAGGTGGCGGAGAAGTTGGATATTCCCTATTATGTAATGAATTTTCGTCGGGAATTTCAACGCAATGTGATTGATTATTTTGTGGAGGAATATGTGAGGGGCCGTACACCCAATCCCTGCATTGCCTGTAATCGCTATGTGAAGTGGGAAGCGCTTCTGAGAAGAAGTCTGGAAATCGGCGCGGACTATATTGCCACAGGGCATTATGCCCGGATAGACAGGCTGGAAAACGGCCGCTTTGCCCTTCGCAGCTCGGTGACGGCGACAAAGGACCAGACCTATGCCCTTTATAATCTGACACAGGAGCAGCTGGCCCATACGCTGATGCCGGTAGGGGACTACACAAAGGAGCAGATAAGAGCCATGGCGTTGGAGGCGGGGCTGCCTGTGGCGGACAAGCCCGACAGTCAGGAAATCTGCTTTGTGCCGGAGGATGATTACGGAGCTTTCATTGATAAAGAGGCGGGAGAACGAGTACCCGGCCCCGGTCATTTTGTGACCAAGGACGGCAATATATTGGGCATACATAAGGGAATTACCCATTATACCATCGGACAGAGGAGAGGCTTGGAGCTGCCTGTGGGGAGAAGGGTGTTTGTGACGGAAATACGCCCGGATACCAATGAGGTAGTGGTGGGAGAAAATGAGGACACTTATACAGATAAAGTGCTTTGCGACAGGGTGAATTTTATGGCCCGGGAGGATTTGACGGAGCCTGTGAGAGTGCTGGCTAAAATCCGTTATAATCATAAGGGAGAATACGGAACCATAGAAAAGCAGGCTGACGGCAGAGTGCTGTGTACCTTTGAGAAGCCGGTGCGGGCTTCCACACCGGGGCAGGCGATTGTGTTTTATAAGGGAGAGTATGTGCTGGGCGGCGGTACAATCCTGTAGATGGGATAGATCCTGTTGAGGAAGAGGAAAAAAAGGAAACAGAGGGATTAAATCCTGTGAAAGGAAGGGCGGCGTTTTTCAAAAATGGTGTAGTATGGAAAGCCGCATTCCCGCAGGATTTCTTCGGCCCGTTTAAAGTGGGCGGCAATATCGGCGGTATTATGGGCATCGCTGCCGATGGTGACAAGCTCGCCTCCAAGCTCCCTGTAGCGCTTTATAACGGCGGTACAGGGGTGCTGTTGCCTTAAGCCTCCCTTTATGCCGCCGGTGTTGATTTCGATGCCCTTTTCCTTTTGAATCAATGCCTCCAGAATGGCGTCCAGAATATCGCTGTATTTTTCATAAGTGTAGTTCTTATCTTTGTTGGGCCCGTAGCGAACCACATAATCCAAGTGTCCATACACATCAAAGTCGGAAAAGACCCTGATGTTTTCCAACAGGGATTCAAAATATTCCCGATAGGCGTCCTCCTCGTTTCGTCCCTCATAAAAATCGGGATAGTAGGGGTCCCTTCCATGGCACAGGTGGGAGGAACCGATGATAAAGTCAAAGTCATAGGATTCTGCATACACTGCATTTCGGCGCGTAAGCTGGGGCTGCAGGCCTAACTCTACCCCAAACAGGATACGGATTTGCCCTGCATATTTTTCCTTTAATCGGATAAGCTCATAGAGGTAGGAATCGGTATTGAGCAGAAACAGGTCGCCGGAGCCCTCCGGTGAGTCGGGAAAGTCGAAATCGTTGTGCTCGGTAAAGCACATGGTTGTAAGCCCCCTTCGGATTCCCTGAAGAATCATTTCCTCCATGGGGGTATTGGAGTCTCCGGAATGGTGGGAATGTAAATGGCAGTCTGATAAAATCGGCATGGTAACCTCCCTGTTGATAAAGCTCTTAGCTAAAGTATATCAAAAATGGCATAAAAAGGAAGCCCGAATCTAAAGAAAGGATAAAATTTCCCGGGAAATCAGAAGATTTTTTTATTTACATCTTGAATTATCAGGTAGAATTAGGTAAAATAACAGTGCTGATAAAATTTTGACAATTCGACAGGAATTTCCTGTGAGGGTCAAAAGATATAAAATTAATATATTTTAGGAGGAAACTAAAATGGCAGTAAAAGTTGCGATTAATGGTTTTGGCCGTATTGGTCGTCTGGCTTTCAGACAGATGTTTGGCGCAGAGGGATATGAGGTAGTGGCTATTAATGACCTTACAAAGCCTTCCATGCTTGCTCATCTTTTAAAGTATGATACCGCACAGGGCGGATATTGCGGCAAGGTTGGTGAGAATCTTCACACCGTTGAGGCTGATGATGAGGCAGGTACGCTTACCGTTGACGGAAAGACCCTGAAGATTTATGCTATGGCTAAGGCTAACGAGTTGCCTTGGGGTGAAATCGGTGTGGACGTAGTGCTTGAGTGTACCGGTTTCTATTGCTCAAAGGAGAAGAGCCAGGCTCATATTGAGGCCGGCGCAAAGAAGGTAGTTATTTCCGCTCCCGCAGGCAATGACCTTCCTACCATTGTTTACTCTGTAAACGAGAATACTCTGACCCCCGCAGATACAATTATTTCCGCTGCATCCTGCACAACCAACTGCCTGGCGCCTATGGCAAAGGCTCTGAATGAGTACGCTCCTATCCAGAGCGGTATTATGAGCACCATCCATGCATACACCGGCGACCAGATGATTCTTGACGGCCCTCACAGAAAGGGTGATTTGAGACGTGCTCGTGCAGGCGCTGCAAATATTGTTCCTAATTCTACAGGCGCTGCAAAGGCAATCGGCCTTGTTATCCCTGAGTTAAACGGTAAGCTTATCGGTTCCGCACAGCGTGTTCCCGTGCCTACCGGTTCCACCACTATTCTGACTGCAGTTGTTAAGGGCAAGGATGTTACCGTTGATGGTATCAACGCCGCTATGAAGGCTGCCGCTTCCGAGTCCTTCGGCTACAATACAGACCCTATCGTATCTTCCGATGTTATCGGTATGAGATTCGGTTCTCTGTTTGATGCAACGCAGACTATGGTAGCAAAGATTGACGAGGATACCTGGCAGGTACAGGTAGTTTCCTGGTATGATAACGAGAATTCTTACACCAGCCAGATGGTTCGTACAATCAAGTATTTTGCAGAGCTGAATTAATCCGGTACACAGTCAGAGGATTAAAATTGGACTATAGGGTCCGGTCTTATAGGATAGGGCCGGACCCTTTTATATTATGCGCACTCGTGCGAATGGAAATAAAATATTGGAGGTAAGAAAATGGGCTTAAATAAGAAATCGGTAGATGATATCAATGCAAAGGGCAAGCGCGTACTGGTGAGATGTGATTTCAACGTACCCTTAAAGGACGGCGTAATCACAGATGAGACTCGTATTGTGGCAGCTATGCCTACCATCCAGAAATTGATAAATGACGGCGGCAAGGTAATACTCTGCTCCCATTTGGGCAAGGTGAAGGAAGGCCCCAATGAGAAGGAGTCTCTGGCGCCTGTTGCGAAGAGGCTTTCTGAAAAGCTGGGTAAGGAGGTTGTATTCGTAGCTGATTACAATGTGACCGGCGAGGCTGCTACTAAGGCGGTGGAGGCTATGAAAGAAGGGGATGTGGTTCTGCTTCAGAATACCCGTTTCCGTGGCAAGGAGGAGACTAAGAACGGCGAGGAGTTCTCCAAGGAGCTGGCTGACCTGGCGGATTTATATGTCTGTGACGCTTTCGGTTCCTCTCACAGAGCGCATGCTTCCGTTGAAGGCGTTACGAAGTTTATCAGCGCCAAGGGCGGAGAGAATGTAGTCGGTTATTTAATGCAGAAGGAAATTAACTTCCTGGGCAATGCGGTGGAGAATCCTGTAAGACCTTTTGTTGCCATTCTGGGCGGCGCAAAGGTGGCTGATAAGCTCAATGTAATCTCTAATCTGCTGGAGAAATGCGATACGCTGATTATCGGCGGCGGTATGGCTTATACCTTCTTAAAAGCGCAGGGCTATGAAATCGGCAGATCTCTGGTTGACAATGAGAAGCTTGACTATTGTAAGGAAATGATGGAGAAAGCACAGAAGCTGGGCAAGAAGCTGTTGCTTCCTGTTGATTCCGCTACTATCGCAGAGTTTCCGAATCCCATTGACGCTCCTGTGGAGGTGCAGGTTTATGATGTAGCCGATATGCCCGCCGACAGAGAGGGATGCGATATCGGCCCCAAGACCGCCGATATGTATGCGGAGGCTGTAAAGACCGCAAAGACTGTTGTATGGAACGGGCCGATGGGAGTATTTGAGAATCCCACACTGGCAGCCGGTACGATTGCTGTGGCCAAGGCTCTGGCGGAGACGGATGCCACTACGATTATCGGCGGCGGTGATTCGGCAGCTGCTGTAAACCAGCTGGGCTTTGGCGACAAGATGAGCCATATCTCCACCGGCGGCGGCGCTTCTCTGGAGTTTTTGGAGGGCAAGGAGCTTCCCGGTGTTGCGGCGGCAGACGATAAATAAATGAGTAAAATAGAAAAGAGGACATTCATATGGCAAGAAGGAAGATTATTGCCGGCAACTGGAAAATGAATATGACTCCCAGCGAGGCGGTTGCCCTGGTAAATACCCTGAAGCCCTTGGTGGTAAATGATGATGTGGACGTGGTGTTCTGTGTGCCCGCTATTGACATTATTCCTGCCATGGAGGCTGCGAAAGATACCAATATTCATATTGGTGCAGAGAATATGTATTTTGAGGAGAAGGGCGCTTATACCGGCGAGATTTCTCCTGCGATGTTGGTTGATGCAGGTGTAAAGTATGTGATTATCGGACATTCCGAGAGAAGAGAATATTTTGCGGAGACGGATGAGACCGTTAATAAGAAGGTGCTTAAGGCATTTGAACATGGACTTACACCGATTATCTGCTGCGGAGAGTCTCTTACACAGAGAGAACAGGGCATCACCATTGACTGGATACGCCAGCAGATTAAGATTGCATTTTTGAATGTGACGGCTGAGCAGGCTGCTGCTGCCGTTATCGCCTATGAGCCTATCTGGGCTATCGGGACAGGGAAGGTAGCGACTACGGAGCAGGCACAGGAGGTTTGTAAGGCGATTCGCAACTGTATTGGCGAGATTTATGATGAGGCTACTGCGGCGGCTATCCGTATTCAGTATGGCGGCTCCGTATCCGCTTCCAGCGCCCCCGAGCTTTTTGCCCAGGCGGATATCGACGGCGGACTGGTAGGCGGCGCTTCTCTGAAGCCCGATTTTGGACAGATTGTGAATTACAATAAGGAGTGAGTGGGTAAAAAAGAGAAATATGCCTGAAAGTAGGGAAATTTCTCTTTTTTACTACATATTTCTATAATAGGGAGATATTTTGACCGTTTGTCGAGGAGGGAATATGCGTAGGAGAATTTTAATTACAGGGCGTAATCAGATGATGATAGATATCTTTTTTCTGAATATGGGAGATACGCTGGAGTGCCAGACCGCTTCTGCCAGGATGGAGGATATAGCCAGCCACATCGAATACTTTAAGCCGGAAATGTATGTGATTTGCCTGCAGGCCGAGACGAAAGAAAATCTTTCCAAGCTGGCTGGGATAGTTGATATGGTAAATGGGAAGAACATTCCGGTGGCGCTCTTCGGAGAGTTACAGGAATGTCATACGCTTATGGGTGAGATGAAGGCGGTGCCTGCCTTCGTATGGGGACGTACGAGCAGAGCAACACAGATTGCGGGAGAGATTGGCAGCTATCTGGATAATAGAGCGGAGCAGATAAAGGAAGAGGCACCGAAAATCGAAGCGCCGAAAGCTGTGAAGAAAACTCCGGCAGCGGCGCAGGAGGCTGTGAGGCACACAGGAGGAGCGGCACAGAGCGGAGCCGGGGAGGTGCAGGCGGTAGCTAAGAAGCAGACTGCCAATAAGCAGAAAGCAGAAAATCAGGCGGCCAATAAGCAGAAAGCAGAAAATCAGACTACTGAAAATCCGGATGCCAATTATCAAATGGAAGAGGATTCGTCGTCTTCTTCCAGGAAGCATGTTACGGTGATTGATGACGATTATCGTATGTTGAGGGTTTTAAAGGAATATCTGCATGGAACTTATGATGTGGCTACGGCGGCCAGCGGAAAAATTGCTATGAAGTTTCTGGAAAGTAAGCATACGGATTTGATATTGTTGGATTATGTGATGCCTGATGAGGATGGACCCGAGGTATATAGAAGGATTCGCTCTATGCCTGATTATAAGGATACGCCCATTGTTTTCCTCACAGGAGTGAGAGAGGGTAAAAAAATTAAAGAGGTAATGGAGCTACATCCCCAGGGTTATTTGCTGAAGCCTATTCAAGAGGAACAGCTGATGCAGACGATTCGGAGTATTTTGGGATAGGTGGCAGGATGGATGAGGAGTTATATTTGACGGATTTAATTCCTGTGGATAAGCTACAGGCGCTGCAGGAGGGTTTTAGCCGTATGACAGGTATGGCCTCTGGAATCAGTGACGCCAACGGGCAGGCGGTGACGGAGCCTTCTCTGGCATGTGATTTCTGTGCCAGATTCACCAAGGGTACGGAGCTGGGAGCCAAGAGATGCAGACAATGTGACAGAGAGGGTGGAGAGCAGGCATTTCAGTCGGGCAAGGCGGTAGTTTATGTCTGTCATGCTGGATTGGTGGAGTGCGCCGCTCCGATTATGGTGGAAGGAAAGCTGTTGGGCAGCTTTAACAGCGGGCAGGTCAGAGTCGGCGAGTTGGATGAGGATAAGGTAAAAAATGCGGCAAGGGAGCTGGGCATAGACCCGGACGAATATCTGGCGGCAGCCTGGGCTACCAATGAGGTGGAGGCCGGGAAGGTGCAGGAAACGATGGAGTTTATCTACACGGTGACTAATACGCTGTCCGATATGGCATATAAGCAGTATCAGCTGCAGCGGGCCAACGAGGAGGTGGAGCGCGCAGCTCAGATGAAATCGGATTTTTTGGCTAATATGAGTCATGAAATCAGGACGCCGATGAATGGGGTAATCGGTATGGCAGAGCTTGCCCTCAGGGAGGAATTACCACCGACGGCAAGGGAATATGTGAATCAAATCAAGGCTTCCGGCAGAACGCTTCTGGCCATTATTAATGATATTTTAGATTTTTCCAAGATAGAATCCGATAAGCTGGATATACATGAAGAGGAATATGAGCCGCTGTCGTTGATTAATGATGTGGCGGCGGTCGTTATGATGCGCATTGGGGATAAGCCGGTAGAACTGAATTTTGATGTTATGCCGGATATTCCTGCGAAGCTTATGGGAGATAGCGTGAGGATAAAACAGTCTCTGCTCAATCTGGCAAATAATGCCGTGAAGTTTACGGAGAGAGGGCAGGTGCTGATACGGATAAAGCATTGTTGGGTGGAGGATGAAAAGATAGAGCTGCAGGTGGACGTAGTGGATACGGGTATGGGGATTAAGCCGGAGGATTTGGACAGCATCTTTCTCTCCTTTCAGCAGGTGGACAGC
>JAMOZS010000002.1:0-58870 GCA_023667765.1 Roseburia sp.
GAGCTTCCAGACTGCTCCACCCCGCGATATTTAATTATTATATTATATCCTCTTTCTTGAAAATGATTCCAAAATTATCCAAAAAAGAAAAATGGATGGAGGTGGATTCGAACCACCGAAGCAATTTGCAGCAGATTTACAGTCTGTCCCCTTTGGCCACTCGGGAATCCATCCGTTTTAGATACGTCGTATAACGCCATAAAAGCTACAAGCGCCTGCGCATCTATCCAACAGTTTAGCCCTTGGCTAAACCGCTACAAATTGTAACATAATTTCACACGAAATGCAAGCGCTGCTAGAAGAAAAATCTCCTTTTTCGGCGAAGCTTCTCCTCCAAAGAAAGCTCCTCCGACTGTGTTTCAGACCCGGATGAAACTGCGCCTGACACAGTTGCTTCCCCTCCCGGATTATTAGCGCCATCGCTTTTTGCCCCGGCTTCGTCCATGTCTGCCTTCTCATTGCCGACCTGTGTCTCCTCCTCCACATAGCTTAATATAGTCGCTGACGTTCTGGGCAGTTTTATGGTTATTTTTCCCGCCCGAAGCGGATATTCCAATCCGCCCATCACATGCCCGCCCTCCGCAGTCTGCAGCAGAAGCTGCATCGTACCGGTTCTGGGCGTACCGATTTCCCAGATATTTATTTCCTTTTCTATCTCATGATTATTATTGTTAATCAGAATAATGGACTGATTTTTTTCGTTAAAGCGCCCATAGGCCAGGAAATTATAATCGCTGTCTACATTCTTTATGGAGCCTGTGCGCAGCTCCTTATGCTCTCTGCGCAGCCGTATCATATCCCTGTGAAATGCAATCAATTCCTTATCCTCATGTCCCCAGGGATAGGTGCGCCGATTATCAGGGTCCGTGAATCCGCATAGCCCCGCCTCATCTCCATAATATATCGTGGGAGCGCCCATCCAGGTCATCTGCATCACCACACCTTCCATAAATACCGCCTTATTTATATCCTGCTCCGCCGCCTGAGGGCCCAGGGTACTGGTGCGGCCCACCTTATGGTTGGTTCGGGTCATAAAACGGGAATGGTCATGGTTGGAAAGCTCATTCATAGCCACCTGAAAGCTGGGCATGGCAAAGCTTGCCGTATGATGGTACATAGCTCCCCAGAAGCTCTCGGCATTCCCCAGCAAATCCTCCCGAAAATCATCGCTGTGCTTTTCCATACCGGTAAGAAACCAGGTCACCGGCTCCATAAAGGCGTCATAGTTCATCACCGTGTCCCATTCATCGCCCTGCAGCCATTCCTTTGTATTGCCGTAATGCTCCGCTAAAATAATGGCCTCCGGATTGGCTTCCTTCACCGCCTTGCGGAATTCCTTCCAAAAATAATGATTGTATTCCGGGCTATGCCCCAAATCCGCCGCCACATCCAATCGCCAGCCGTCCGCGCTATAGGGCGGCGACACCCACTTCCGGCCGATATACAATACATAATCAAACAATTCCTTGGAATTCTCGTAATTCAGCTTTGGCAAAGTATTATGTCCCCACCAACCATCATAGGAATCGTTATAGGGCCATTTATGATTCTCCCGAAAGTCGAAATAACTCCGATAGGGACTGTTTTCACTCACATAAGCGCCCTTTTCATAGCCCTCGGCATTCTCATAAATTCGTTCTCTGTCTATCCACTTATTAAAGGAGCCGCAATGATTAAACACTCCGTCCAGAATCACCCGCATACCCCGTTTATGGGCCTCCTCCACCACTTTTGCAAAAAGCGCGTTGCCGGCCTCCAAATTCTCCTTATTCGCCACGCGATGAATATATTTTCCGGCCTCCCGGTTTTCCTGACAACCGGGCTGTAAAAGCTCTCCCTTTTCCGATACGATTTTTCCCAGATGGGGGTCGATATAGTCGTAATCCTGCACATCATACTTGTGATTGGAAGGCGATACAAAAAGCGGGTTAAAATAAATAACCTCCACGCCCAAATCCTCAAGATAATCCAATTTATCCAACACGCCCTGTAAATCTCCGCCGTAGAACTCCCGCACGTCCATAGCCTGAGGATAACGGCTCCAATCCTCCACCCGGTGTACCTGCTCCCCGATATAGCAATATTCCCCTGTTTCCACATCATTAGACGGGTCTCCGTTGCAAAAGCGATCCACATATATCTGGTACATGACGGCCCCCTTGGCCCAGTCAGGAGTCTTAAAACCGGGAATAATCACAAAGCCGTAATACTCATTGACCTCCTGCACCAGTCCCCGGATATCAAAATAACCCGTGATATTTCCCGTCTGCACCTCAAAATAATAGCATACCTTTTCATTTTCCAATTGGAGCTCACAGCTGTAAAAATCAAATTCCTTTTTGGTTTCCACTTTCTTCATAATATGTTTTTCGCCCTTGGACACTAAAAATACCCTGTCAATATTATTTTTGGCCGTCCGAAAACGTATTGTCACCAAATCATAGGAAGAAGGCTCCGCCGGGGATAGATATTCGGCTGTGGTATCCGAGAACAACGCCCTTCTGTTGAAAACAGGACGCATGGTTGAGATATACTGCTGCTTATATTCCGTTATACGCTGCTTATCATAATCCATAAAAATCTCCATTCCGAAGCGTTCGGCACAAAAGCTTTCTTCTACGTCTGCCGGCAAGACTTATTTGTGACGCTTCGGCACAAACAGCCCTATCAAAAATCAATCCTTTTTATCTTCTGATGTATACAGTATATTATCGTAACAGCCCAGCTATAGTATTATTTTACCATTTTGTAAGAGAAATATAAAGTAAAAAAGACAGCTAGGCTGTCTTTTTTAGAGAAGGTATTTCTTTCTTATGGGGTATAGCAAAAACTATATAATGTATTGGGGGGGTTACGAGTATTATCATAACATCCGCATCCCATTTTGCCTATTCCCAAAATACACAAATATCACAATTCTTACTTTTAGTTTTTGTATATTATATACAAAAACAGTTCGTGCAAAATACACAAATCTTTATCCTCAAGACTGGAACAATGCCTCAAACTCCTCCCGGTTAATCTTTTCCTTCTCCAGAAGAAGCTTTGCACAGCTATGCAGCACATTCTCATGTTTCAGAATAACAGCCTTCGCCTCCGCATAACAGCTGTCTATGATATCCTTTATCTCCTTGTCAATCTGAGCGGTAACGGACTCGCTGTAAGCCTTCGCATGAGCAAGATCCCTTCCGATAAATACCTCATCATCATCATTGTCATAGCTGATTACGCCGATATTATCGGACATACCATAGCGGGTAACCATGTTGCGGGCCATTTTGGTGGCCTTTTTGATGTCGCTGGAGGCTCCCGTTGTGATATCCTTGAAGATAATTTCCTCCGCTATGCGGCCGCCCAGAGATACCATAATATCCTGAAGCATCTGCCCTTTGGTCAGAAACATTTCGTCCTTTTCCGGCAGAGGCATGGTATAGCCCGCTGCGCCAATACCGGTGGGAATAATGGAAACCGTATATACCGGACCTACATCAGGAAGCACATGAAACAATATGGCATGACCGGCTTCATGATATGCCGTAATTCTCTTCTCCTTATCGGAGATAATTCGGCTCTTTTTCTCCGCACCGATGCCTACCTTAATAAAGGCCTTGCGAATATCCTGCTGAGAAACATATACCTTTCCGTTCTTTGCAGCGTCAATTGCCGCCTCGTTCAACAAATTCTCCAAATCAGCGCCGGTAAAGCCTGCCGTGGTCTGGGCTATTTGCTTTAAATCCACATCCTCCGCAAGGGGTTTGTTCTTGGCATGTACCTTCAGGATTTCCTCACGACCGCCTACATCAGGCGCGCCTACGGCCACTTTTCGGTCAAAACGCCCGGGGCGGAGAATGGCCGGGTCTAAGATATCCACGCGATTCGTAGCCGCCATAATTATGATGCCCTCATTTTCGCCGAAGCCGTCCATCTCTACCAGCAACTGGTTTAAGGTCTGCTCCCGCTCATCATGACCGCCGCCAAGACCCGTTCCTCTGCGTCTCGCAACCGCATCAATCTCATCAATAAATACAATACAGGGCGCGCTCCTTTTGGCATTCGCAAACATATCACGGACACGGGCGGCGCCCACGCCTACAAACATTTCCACAAAGTCGGAACCGGATATGCTGAAAAACGGGACACCGGCCTCACCTGCCACAGCCTTTGCCAACAGAGTCTTACCTGTACCGGGAGGGCCTTCCAGCAGTACGCCCTTCGGGATTCTTGCTCCCACCCGGGTATACTTGGCAGGCTCCTTCAGGAAATCAACGATTTCCTGAAGCTCCTCCTTCTCCTCCTTCAACCCGGCTACCTGGTCAAAGGTAATCGTCTTTTCACCCATCTGCATCTTGGCACTGCTCTTACCGAAATTCAACATTTTATTGGAGCTGCTGTTGGCATTTTCGCTATTCTGGGCATTGAACAGCATAAAGAGAAACGCCGCCACCGCCAACACAATCAACATAGGTATCAAGCTGGTGAATACCCAGCTCTCCCGCTTCACGTCTTCAATCTCCGGGGCTATGCCATAGCTTCTGACCAGGGCTTCCGCCTCCGTCACATCTGTCACATAGAGCTTTTTGTTGATATCATTCTTCAGGACAATATTCAGAAAACCTGTGGGCGTCTCACTGTTAGGCGTGATAACCACCTCTGCAATCTGACCTGCCTCCATGTCCGCAATCAGCTCTTCCCTGGAATAATCCTCCTCCCGATTATTAAACAGATTAATACCTATAATGACCGCAAAGAGAATGAGAATAAATACGATATAAGAGCCTATGCCCCCGCTTTTGTTACTTTTTTGAAACATTACAGTCCTCCTGCAAAAACTTTCTATTCAAATTCCACCACTCCAATATAAGGAAGGTTCCTGTACTTCTGGTCATAATCCAGACCGTAGCCCACCACAAACTCATCCGGAATCGCAAAACCGGTATAATCCACCTTCACATCCGTCACTCTTCTGTCGGGCTTATCCAGCAACGTACACAATCGCAGGCTTCTGGGCCCTCTAAGCTTTAGCCTCTCCAAAAGACAGCTCAGGGTTCTGCCGCTGTCTATAATATCCTCCACCACCAGAACATCCTTATCCGTGATAGATTCGTCCAAATCCTTGATAATCTTAACGTCACCATTGGATTTCGTACCGCTTCCGTAACTGGAAACACTCATAAAATCCAAGGAAACAGGCACTGTAATCCTCTTCGCCAGCTCACACATAAAAAAACTTCCTCCCTTGAGTACGCAAATCAGATGTACCTGCTTCCCTTCATAATCTCTGCTTATCTGATTTCCGATTGCCTTTATGCGTTCATCTACCTCTTTCTCCGACAACATCACCCTAATGCGCTCAGCCATCCTTATCCTCCGTTTCTCAGCTCTCTGGAGCCCCTTCCATTAATTGTACCTGTAAAATACGATTTGTATTCTCATTTATTTTAACCGCTTCACTGATACGATATCCCGCAAGCCACAGTACATGACTGCCTGCTGCCAGCAGCGGAATCGTCGTCCTCTCCTGTCTGGGGATTTTTTCAGTAATCATATAGTTCTTTAAAGACTTATGACAGATACTGCCATCTTTTCCCCGTATGGTCAGGTAATCCCCGGTCTGTCTGGTACGAAGTATCAGCGATTCTTTTATTTTATCATAATCAAACCATTTCGTATACTTATTTTGCGGAATATTCCTGTTTTTTTTCATTAATTCCTGCCCCTCCAACAGCCGGAAAACAAAAATCCTGCCCTGAAAGGAAAGCTGCAGCGGATTTTTCGACAACTCCGCCCCATCCACAAGAAGCTGCAAATCCTCTGCTTCACGACACTCCTTGCAAACCTCCAGGATTACATTTTCATATTCCCGCCGGGCGATTATGCCAAAGGGAAAATTCAAACCCTTGCCGCTTTCCCCTGTAAACAACCCCTGTAATGACGTCACATGGATATAGGCAATATCCTTCTGCCCGGGACTTAATTGCTGCAGCATATAGAGCAGCGCCCTTTTCTGCAAAATCACAGGGAGGGCCAAAAAGGGCTGTATCCGCAATATCACCTTCCTATCGCTTATCTTTGCCCCATCCGTCTGCCCCGACTCCTGTATACATTCCTTAAGGGCCCTATCCGTCTGCCGGCTTAAATAATCCTCTGTCTCAGCCAGCAGCTCCGCACTCTGACAGAGATGGCGAATCACTCCCCGTGAAATATGCTCCTCCGCATAGGGCAGAATATGATGACGAATACGGTTTCGGGTATAATCATCCTTTTCGTTGGTGCTGTCCCGACAAAAGCTCCTGTTACACGCCTGCAGATAGGCCTCTATTTCCTCCCGTTCCAGACATAGTAAGGGCCGGATAACGGCATCCCTCACAGGCCGGATGCTTCCCAGACCCTTGAGCCCGCTGCCCCGGAACAGATGGAACAGCATTGTTTCCGCCCGGTCTCCTGCATGATGCGCCACCGCAATCTTTACAGGACGCCCGTTTTCAGCAGAAAGCTGCGCCGCCACTTCAAAAAAGGCCTCATATCTGACCTTGCGTCCGGCCTCCTCCTCCGAAAGTCCTTCTGCATAAGCCCGGCCCGGCACATCAGCCTCCCTCAGATAAAAGGCAAGTCCCTGTTCCCTGCAAAGCTTCTCCACATATTCGGCATCCTGAAAGGCTTCTTTACGAATGCCATGATTCACATGGACTACCGCTATGGTAATGGCTGTCCTCCTTGCGTATGCCAGCAACAAAAACAGGAGGCAAACAGAGTCTGCCCCTCCTGAAATTCCGGCCACAACAATATCCTGCGGCTTCAGCATATGGTGTTCCTCCATATAGGAAAACACTTTTTCTTCCGTCTGCTTTACATTCATCGTATTTAAATGTTAGCTCATATTGGCAAAAAAGTCAAATTAAGCCAGGTTGTTACACATTTTCCCAGATTCCCGCAACTAAGACAGTCATATCATCTTTAATATGGCCGCCGCTTAAGAAAATCGCCATCTGCAGGATAGCTTCCGCTATTTCCTGGGGATTCTGCTCCTCCATCCGGGACAGCTGTTCACAGACAGCCTCCTCATAATTATTCTCGCTGAATACATCCAATACCCCGTCTGTCAGCATAATGAGATAATCCCCATCCTTCAGATGACAGTGATGCTGCTTCACATCTACATTCTGAAAGATTCCCAAGGGCAGATTCCCTCCGGAAATAAGCTCTATTTCTTTATTGCGTTTCATAAAGGACGCTGCGCCTCCCACCTTGCAAAAATCGCAGCTCCCCTGATACAAATCCAGGCAGCACATATCCAGCGTGGGATGACTAATCCCCTCCTCCCTGGCAAACATAGCCGCATTGACTAAATTTACCGCCCGTCTGGGATGATACCCTGTCTCCAGAAGCTTTTCCATCAAATCCAATACCTGTCCACTGTCCTCACAGGCCTTTTCCCCCGAACCGGTGCCATCCGATAAAAGTATGGTCATCTTCCCCCGCTCTGATTCTATAATAGAGTAATTATCGCCGGAAATATTTTCCTTATCCTTCACTACTCTGGCAAGGCCGGTCAGGGTGATATAGGAAGCCTCCTCCACAAAAAGAAAAGTGCGGCTCACATGGTCCACCAGAAAAGGACTGTTTACCGACAGACGAAGCTTTTTTTTCAAAAGCACACACAGCATGTCCGCAACCGCCTCCGCAGGCACGCCGCCCTTCCTCTGGCTGCGCAGCGTGAGAACCAGTGTCAGCCTCTCCTCCCCTCCCGGTATATAATAAGAATTTTCTAATAGAATCCCCTCCGCCTTTAATGCATGGCATAAAAATCGAGCCTTTTTTTCCTGCAAAGACTGATAGCAAAATACTTCCCCTGCCATCTGCGTCATAATCTGGGCCATCTCATTTAAATTAGTACAAATCACCTGTCTGTTCTCCCAGAGTCTGTGTTTTTCCAAGATACTGCGTCTGTCCTCCCCATAACCCTCGAACTCTCCTTCGAAGCTCTTTGCCAGCTCCCTGAAGCTGTCGGCATATCCCAAAAGCCTTTGTCTGCATAACTCCGGCATTTGCAGCTGCTGCTTTTTCTCCTCAAATAATAACATTTTCATTCCCTGCCTTTCTACTTATGCCTGCCGTCCTCTCCCGAGACTGTATCACACCGGATTTGCGCTGCAAAGCGGCAAATTCCCCTGTAAACCCGTGTGCATCTGTCAGAGGCTCTAAAGAAAGACTGATTCCATCAGCCCTGCCTTAGATTATAGGAAGTAAGGGTATATGTTTTTGTCAAAACAGGGAGCCTTTGCCTTCATTTTTTGCGACAAAAAAAACAGGAGCTTCATGCTCCTGCCTGTGATTTCGGTTAATCCTCCTCCTGAAAAAGAATCTCACCTTCATATACCAGCCCCAGTTTATCCTTGGCTACCTCCTCGGCATATTTCTTTGTCTGGGTATACTTTCCGAATTCTTCTATCTCCTCGGCCCGGCGCTCCTCGCTTTCCTTCTGAGCCTCCAGCTCCGCAATTTTCACATCATAGGACGCAATCTTCTCCCGCAGCTCCACGCCTCTTACGGCTACCACCACTACAATCATCAACACTACAATGGTAACCAGGAACATACTGAACTTATTCTGATATCTCTTGCGGTAAGCGACCCTTCTTCTTGCCATAGCTTTCCTCATTTCTGCATACTCTTCGCCTGGCATGCAATGTATTTCCTCTATAAAGTCATTTTAAGTTTTTTTAACAGAACCGTCAATCTCTTTTTGGGAATTACCTTATTTTTGGCTTTGCGAAAGGCCGCCCGCTCCTTTATTCGCACCAGCCGACGTCTGATAACTGCCGCCAGCCGTTTAAAGGGGTATACTATCCATTTTATCACCTGCTTCATGGGAAGGAGCAGCCAACCAATCAACATTGCCGCATATTTTACGAACAGCGGACTGATACATTTCTTATAGAACAGCATGCCCGCAAGCGCTCCTATCACAGCAAACCACCGCAGATTCCCATTGCTCTCATGATACATCAAAAGGAATACTTCTTCTGCGCAATAAATCCAAAAGATGATATCCTCCAGGGACACCCAGAAAGCATTATGGGGAAATACCCGTCTGAAAACCCGCAAAATATCATATACAAAGGTAATAAAAATGCCCATAATCAGGGCATGCAGCAGAAACTCATTTTCACTTACCATAGACCGTCACCTGCTTTAGCGAAACAGCCTGGCAATCAGAGATTCCGCCTTCTGGGTGCCTGTGGGAGCCACATCGGAATAGGTAAAGCTGTCCAGCTTGCCGTCGATATCTACCTCTCCTTTATCCAGCGTCAGCCTGCTCACATGTAAATCATTGCCTCTAATCATCAGCATTCCCTGTTCCGTCTCCAAAAGCACCTCATGTATATCAAAGGACAACACATCATTTACTCCGTTAATCGTGCAGGATTTACGATTCGTCATGGACAGCTTATGCGTACGTGTACTGCTGTTTAAATCCTCCATCAGCTTCCCCTCCTTTTACTTTCTGATAAAGTATATTGGGAAAGCCCATAAAAAATACCTATAAATAACGAAACAGCTCTTTCGCTTCCTCCTTACGCACTGTTTCCTGTACGTCCAGCACCTCCACCTTCACATCCTTATTTCCAAAGGAAATGGTAATAATATCCCCTTCCTTTACATTCGTGGAAGCCTTGGCAGGCTTGTCATTAATCAGTACCCTGCCGCTGTCACAGGCCTCATTTGCCACCGTGCGACGCTTAATCAGTCTGGACACCTTTAAATACTTGTCTAATCTCATAATTCTCCTCATTCCTGCGCTGTTTTCTGCACATAATAGCTGTCAGGCCGCCCGGCCTTAGCTGTTCTTTTGAATACCCCCCCCTATGTTAAAACAGAGAACCCTCTCAGGTTCTCTGTCAGTCATCCTCTTTGGTTAGCAGATTATGCGTTCACCATATCCTTCAACGCCTTACCAGCCTTGAACTTAGGAGCCTTGGAAGCAGGAATAGGCATTGCCTTACCTGTTGCAGGATTTCTGCCCTCTCTTGCTGCTCTCTCAGCAACTTCAAAAGTACCAAAGCCAACTAACTGAACCTTGCCGCCCTTCTTCATCTCTTCAGAAACTACATCCGTGAAAGCCTTTAATGCCTTCTCTGCATCTTTCTTGGAGAGACCTGCCTGGTCAGCCATAGCTGCGATTAATTCTGTTTTGTTCATATTGAACTCCTCCTGTAATGAGTTTTTCGATTTTAGTATTTTTTCCAGATGCTTCTTAAGAAACGTCTATACTATATATATCGGTTTTTCCAGTCTTTGTCAAGTGTTAATGCCTTTATTTAAGGCTTTTTTTACGATTTTACCGGCTTTTCATAATATTCTATACAGGTTTCAACACGGTCTGCCAAAATTTGTTCCAAGGACAAATGATCTATCCTGGCTATATTACAAAGCGACATCAATATATCGCCTATAACTCTTTTTGTTTCCTCCCTATCCTGCGCCGATTCCCGGCCGGCCAGACGCTCCACCCCGTCCTTTAATTTCGTCAGGCTCTTCTCATAGCCTTCTCCGGGCTCATACAGCTTGTCCGCCTTCTTCAAAACCTTTACCGCTCTGGTCAGCGCCGGCAGTTCTCTGGGAATCTCCTGTAGAGGGCACTCCGCCTCCTTCCTGCCCTCCTTCTCCCGCCGCTTTATTTCTTCCCAGTTCTCCAAAACCTCTGCGGGACCGCTTACCTGAACGCTGCCGAACACATGGGGATGACGACGCACCATCTTCCGCGCCACTCCGTCTATTACATCCTCCATGGTAAACAGGCCCTCCTCCCCGGCAATCTGGGAATGCATCACCACCTGCAAAAGAACGTCTCCCAATTCCTCCTGGAGATTCTCATAGCTGCCGCTCTGGTCATAAATACGAATAGCCGCTAAAACTTCTGCCGCCTCTTCCATCATACAGGACCTCAGACTGGTATGCGTCTGTTTTCTGTCCCAGGGACAGCCGTTTTCGCTGCGCAGCGTCTTAATAATCTCCAACAAATCCTCATAACCGTACTTTCCTTCCATGCCTTACCGTATCCTCTCTATTTCTCATAACATCTGTTAAGAAAACACTGATGAAAGCGCTTCCTTTAAGATCCAACCCAAAATATTACCGCTGTTGTCGGAAACCGTTCCCTTGTTGGAAGAAGTACTGTTGGAAGAACCTGTTCCCGTATTAGAAGAGCTTGTTCCTGTATTAGAAGAACTTGTTCCATTGTTGGAGGAAGTTGTGCTGTTATCGGGATTGACCGGCTCCAGCTCTGCAAAGGAAAAAGAGACATCCTTTTCTTCCTCATCAATCTGAATCGTATAGCTTCTCGTCACATAGCCGCTCTTTCGCAGAGTCACCGCATGGATTCCGGATACTTTGCGGAAGCTGCAGGGAGAAATTCCCACATAATTGCTGTCCAGATATACTTCCACCTTCTCCGGTGCGTCAATATAAACTAAATATTTCCCGATTTCTATCTCCGGCTCACTGTCATCCGGTTTTTCTTCTTCCTTGCTTTCCTCTTCCTCATCATCGGGGCTGACCTCCTCCAGCACGATATCCACTCCCACAGACGCCTGGGACACCCGTATATATCGGGTAATGGAATGATACCCCTCCGCTCTGATAATCAGCTGATGCAGTCCGTATTCCAGGGTAATGGGCGCTGATGCGTCCATCTTTGTCCCGTCAATATACAGCTCCGCCGTGGAAGGATTGATAGAAAACAATACCATGCCCGTCTCGGGCTCTGCTACCTCGAAGTCACCGATATCCAGCGTGGTTTCCTGATTACGATTGATTACCGCATGCTTAACGCCGCCGTTTCCGTTATGGGTAATAGACACCTCATAGCTGCCCTCCGCCACTGTTAAGAGCATATCATCCGTAATCTGCTGAATCTTAGACTGTCCTATTTCAATCCAGCCTCCCACGAAATGTTCATCATTTACCAGCCGCAGATATCCATGGCCTTTTTCCACCCGTACACAGAGTATCGTCGTATCTATCCCCTCCAGGCCGATGATATCCTCCGCATTTAAATCCATTATCTCAATATTCTTATCCTCGGAGATAAACTGTGTATTCTCGGAAAGCTTATAGGTTTCCCCGCCGACGGTAATCTGTCCTTTAATCGTATCCATCTCATACCGTTCCACCGCATCAAAGCTCCATGCCTTCGCGGAAAGCCCCATCGTCGTGAGATGCTTTTCATCCTTCAGGAAAGTTACATCCACAATAGAACCTTTCTCTATCTGATTCAGGGACATGCTCTCCCCATATTTATCATATATTCCTGTCGTACCGTCATAGGACAGGGTATATTTGCGGCCCACCTCCAGATTCAAAAAGGTAAGCGTGCCTTCCTGTATATTCTTTTCCGTCAGAATAGCCGTATCCGCGGAATCATAACTGTCGGGCCCTGTGACAATATAGCCCGTATCCGCCTGTTCCTTAGACTCCTCCGTCAATGGTTTCCGGGAACCGTCATTTCCGCCCTCCCCGGGCAATAAAGTATTGCAGGAGGCAAGGGTCAGCATCACAATCATTCCTGCAAACAACATCAAAAGCAAATTGCCCCGTTGTAATCCCTGTTGCATTTGTCTCTTATCTTTCTTTTTATCCTGTCTCACAATCTCACCTGTATCGATTCTATTCTAATCTATGCCAAACAATATGCGTCCGCCTTCCTTTCGGAAGAACCAAAAACTTAAAAAGCTTAAATACGAAAAGCTTCCTCCAGAAAAACCTTCTTCTCCTGCTCCTGTGCAATCAGCTTCTCCAGCTTTTCCTGATTGCGCCCGGGAATCCAGGCTTTTCCCGAATTATAATAAAAGTTCACAATCTTCCAGAACTTCTCGGGATAGGCCAATCTGTAATATAAATCAATCCGGCTTAAGGCTGATATGGGCTGCTCCTTTTCATAGGCATGAATCAAATCCGTGCCCAGGGAAAGGGACCAGTTGCTCTTCTCCAGAAGCTTTCGAAGCAAAAGATATAAATCCCTGATAGGATTATCCGGTATACATTTTTCAAAGTTTATAATAAACCATTCTCTCCCATCAAACAAGATATTATGATATTGATAATCTCCATGACTGTATGTTTCTCCGGATTTGCTCTTCCCGCAGGCCTCCTTATCCATAATGGCCTGATAGGCGCCAAAGCCCTCCGTCACGCTGAAGGCCTGCTCCAGAAAATAATCATAACAATTTAAGAGGCTGATTTCAAACCCTGTTTTCTGGCTCTTCTGCTGTAGATATTTCCGTACCTTCTTAAGCTCTCTGTTGCGTTTTTCATACTCTCGGGCCTGAGAATATCCGGCGGGCTGTTCTCCGGGCAGCAGCTCCAGTTCCATACCCTCATGTAGCCTGGCAAGCACCCTCACAGCCTCCATACATTCCGCCTTTTCATAGATATTACATTCCCTGCCCTCCCGATAGGTCTTTAATACATAACAGGTTCCGTCCGTATCCCTTACCTGCAGCTCGCCTTCTCTGGTAGGGATAATAGCCTCCACCTTTACCAAATCCCTTTCCTTTAACTGAGAAAGCAGTCTGTTCTGTATCGCCAGCCGCTTCTCATTACCCTGATATTCCTTGAAAATCAAGCATCCTCTATCTGTATCACATAAAATGGCGCCTCTGCCCTTACGAGTGCTTAACACCTCTATCTCATACTGCTCCAATAATCCTATTGCCCTGTCATTCAACTTCTGCCCCTCCTACTATCAGCTTAGAGCTAAGGTTTTGTCAAAATCAATGCTCTTAACCAATCTTATGAGAAAAAGCCTGAAAGTATGAGAGTTACTCTCTGACAGCTTCGCAATTCCCTAATCTTTCCGCCTCCTTTAACAGATATTCTTTCGTATTATACTGAGGATTATCCAGTACTATTTCCAGAAGCTCCTGGAGCATACTGCCAATTTCCTTTCCCGGCTTCATGCCAAGAGCAATTAAATCCTTTCCTGTAACCGCCAGATTCTTAAGAGAAACACATTGCTTCCGGGCTGCTATTTCCTCATAAATCTGCTGCCACTTTGCCAATCTGTCCAGCTTCTCTCTGCGCATAAAATCACTCTGGGCCAGAATATCCGCTCGTTTTATATAAAATATATCCGGAAAAAACTCCTCCCCGATTTTATTCATAGTCCGGCGCACAATTCTTTTATCAGGTTCCATGTCATTGCCATAATCATGATAACGCACCAGCCTACAGACCCTGTATATCGTATCATTATCATATTTCAGACGTCTTAATACAGCGCCTGCCAATTCCTCGCCCACAGCTGCATGTCCGTGAAAATGGTCTCTTCCCTCATCATCCGTCTCCTTCGTATCCGGCTTTCCGATATCATGAAGCAGCATGGCCAGCCTGAGACTTTTCACAGGCATAACCTCTGACAGCGCCGCCAGCGTATGCTCTCCCACATTATACTGATGATGGGGGTGATTTTGAGGGGTTTCCATCATCCTGTCAAACTCAGGTAAAATTACCCCTGTAATACCGGTCTCCCAGGCTATTTTCAGATACTCGGGATGCCCCGACATCATAAGCTTCGTCAACTCCATCTGAATCCGCTCAGCGCTGATATTTTTAAGCCTGGGCGCCAGTTCACGAATAGCCTCCTTCGTACCCTCCTCAATCTCATAGCCAAGCTGCGCGGAAAAACGAACTGCCCGCATAATACGCAGCGCATCTTCCTGAAAACGCTCTCTGGCCTGTCCCACGCAGCGTATTACCTGATTCTCCATATCCTCCATACCGCCGAATATATCCACAAGTCCGACCCGTCCGTTATAGGCCATGGCATTGATTGTGAAGTCCCGGCGTTTCAAATCCTCCTCCAGACAGGGGGTAAATAATACCTCTTTGGGATGACGACTGTCCTCATAGGTCCCGTCGATACGATACGTGGTAACCTCAAACCCCTCTCTGTTCAGCATCACTGTCACTGTGCCATGCTGAATACCCGTATCAATGGTACGAGGAAACAGGGCCTTCACCTGATTCGGCAGAGCAGAAGTCGTAATATCCCAGTCCTGAGGCTTCCGGCCTAAAATACTGTCTCTGACACAACCTCCCACCACATAGGCCTCAAAACCTGCCTGTTCAAGAGTATTTATAATATAATTAGCTTTTCCGGGTATTGTAATGCTCATATGCTTCCTCATTTCTGCGTTATGGACGAAGGGGAATAGAAAACGACAGAACAGTTCAAGACTGCCTGCCGTTTCAACATCCTTTTTACTCTTCCGCAGACTCCTGCTGAGACGCTTCCTCCGAATCCTCCTGCGCTTCCTCATCTGCCTGGCTTTCAGCCTCTGCTGCCTCTTGCGCCTCGCGCTTCTTAATATAAGGCAAATTATCATGGGCGTCTACCACCTGACAATCAGCGCTAATCTCTTCCACATAAGCAGTCATGGTTTCATCTGATAAAGTACTCTCAATCTCAATCTGCCATTCAGGGCGGCCCTGTCCAATAAAGTATACTATATAATTATAGGTCTCATTCATGGCAATAATTTCCACATCTCCGGCCTTACGCTCCTCTGCGTACACCCATGACGCCAAATTCTCATTCAGGCCTGTCTTTGTGATATTCTCGTATAAGCCGCCTTCCGTGCTTGTGTCAACGGAATATTTGTCACACAATGCAGCAAAGCTCTCCTCTGTCGCCTCGCCTGCCTTCCACTCGTCCAGAATGGCCTGTCCGTCCTCCGTAGTCATTACGATACGCAAATTCGCAGAGGGAGTCTCGTCCAGATAACGATTTTCAAATGCCAATACATAATACTTGTTGCCGGTGGTATCCTCTAAAATCGTCGTGTCGCCCTTCTTGCGCCCACTTTCGAACAACCAGTCGCGTATCAGATATACAGCGCTGTCCTGTTTTACATTTTCCTTTAGCTCACCGTCTGTCTTTATCGTCTTTTCCGCTTCCTCAGCCAGAGCCTTCGCATCCTCCATAGCCTTGGTAATCTCTGCCTCCGAAGGCTCGTACACGGAATCCTCATCCTCTGCTTCCCCGTCCTCGGCATCCTCCACAGGATCCGCCAAATCCGTAGGCTCTGTGGGAAGCTCTGCCAGAATCTCTACCACACGATAATCCACAGAATCATAATCATCCGTATTTTCATTATAATAATTCTGAATCTCCTCCTGAGTAGGAAGCTTGTCCTCGGTTATCTTTTCATAATAAGCCGTTACCATCAGAGCTTCTTTTACATAGGGCTCAATTCTCTTCATGGTAGCCAGCGGGCCATACAGATTTTTTACATAATCATTCAGGGACATTCCTGCATCAGAAGCCGCCTTCTTTACATTTTCCTCAAACTCCGCATAGTCCTCGGAAGAATCATATACAAAGCCTGCCGCCTGGGCGTCCGCCTTTAATGACTTGCTGCGAATCAGATTATCAGCCGTCATTTCCTGAAAGTAATCCTTCCAGCTTAAGGTATCATCATACTGCTGAGTCGCTAAATCCTGACTGGTATCCAGACCGAAGTAAGAAAGATACTCGCCATAAGCATCAACATAATTTTTCATCACTACATTATAATTATAGTCGAACTCCACCTGGGTCAGGTTCTCTCCGCCAATTGTCACAAAGGTTCCATGCAGAGACAGATAGGTTCGGATGGGGAATGACGCCACCAGACATACCAGCGCAATCAAAACCACAAAAGAAATAATGGTGGTCATACGCTTTTCTCTCTGCTCCCGCTCCTTCTCCTCCTTACGTCTCTGAAGCTTACGGTCATATTTTGTTACAACCTTCTCTTCTGTTTTTTCTTCCGTCACTTTTTTATTCTTAGACATGACAAAATGTCTCCTTCCCTATAATGTACTTACACATACTGTTACATTTTACAGTATTTCTCCCCAAATGTGAAGTCATTTCACATATTTTTCATATATCTGGATAACATTTCAGCCTTTTGTTGAACTGTTACGCTTGATGCACAACGCCTGCAAGTCTCGAAAAAATTGCAGGGCAATCTCAATTGCCCCGAGCCGCAAAAACAGCATTCCCCTGTCAGCCAGATTTTTGCAGATTTACGCCCACATGGGAAACTGCCAAAACGATACCGACAAGGGAATCTTATTATCTTGCTATACCTGCTTCTTATATTGCATAGGGGTCATGCCGCTGGCTTTTTTGAATAATCTGTTAAAATGCTCCACATTCTCATAGCCCACATTCGCAGCCACCGTCTCCACTGTCTGAGAAGTCTCCCTTAACAGATTCATGGCTTTCTTCATCCGCTCCTCCTTCACTATCTCCTGGAAGGTCATGCCTACCTTTTCCTTAATATATTTGGAAAGATAGGGCTTGGAAAGATGAAAGTGGTCGGCAAGGCTTTCCAAAGTCACTTCTACATAATTTTGCTGTATGTAGCTGATAATGTCTACAATACGCTCCTCACGGCCCTTTGTAATATGCTGCTCTGCAGTAAGCTTGTTGGCCGCAGATACCAGCGCCGCGATAGAAGCCTTGATGATATCCTCATCCACGCCTACGCCCCAGTAGAATTTTCCGTCATGCATAATACCCACATAAGCAGCCGCCCGGGAAGCAGAACCCTTGGAAATAGCATGCTCCTCGTATACGGAAAGCTCATAGGTTATGCCGAAATAGGTTTTGATGGTATTGCTTACCGCATCCAATCGCCCGTTGCCAGCGGTATGAATCACTCTTTTCTCCCCCGGCTGCTCAATTGTTACCTCCGCCTGAATACCGTTATGCTGCTTAAAATGACATTCGGGAATCTGGAATACTCCTCTGGGCAAAATATAATTTTCCTCAAAAATATCGTAAATCTCCTTGGGAAGCAGCTCCTGGTGCCTTCTGTCGGACACTCCTTTAATCAGATATCCTACCTCCTCCTTCATAGCCGCCGGCAATGCAAATCCAAACTGCTGCTTTAATACAAAGGCAACGCCACCCTTGCCGGATACGCTATTGATACGAATGACGTCGGACTCATATTCCCTTCCCACATCGGCAGGGTCTATGGGCAGATACGGCACATCCCAGCGATTACCGCTCTTTCCCTCCTTCAGCCAGTTCATGCCCTTGCTGATGGCATCCTGATGGGAACCGGAAAAGGCAGTAAACACCAGGTCTCCCGCATAAGGCGTTCTCTCATGTACCTTCATACCGGTATAGTTCTCATAAGCATTTCTGATATCCATAATATGAGAAAAATCCAAACCGCTGTCCACTCCATGACAGGCCATGTTCATTGCCAGTGTCACAATATCCACATTTCCGGTGCGCTCTCCGTTGCCGAACAGCGTGCCTTCCACTCTGTCAGCCCCTGCCAGAATGCCGAACTCCGCATCACTGATGCCGCACCCTCTGTCATTATGAGGGTGTACGCTGAGCACTACATTTTCACGATACGCCAGATTCTTATGCATATACTCTACCTGACAGGCAAACACATGGGGCATGGCTACCTGTACTGTGGTGGGCAGATTGATAATCGCTTTATGCGCCGCATCCGGTTTCCAGACCTCCAGCACCGCATTGCAGACCTCCAGCGCATAGTCTACCTCCGTCTGGGAAAAGCTCTCGGGACTATACTCAAAGGTAAAGTTACCCTCTGTTTCATCCGCCAGTTTCTTTAACAGCTTTGCACCGTCCACGGCAATTTTCTTAATCTCTTCCTTATCCTTTTTAAACACCTGCTGCCGCTGTTCTACGGAGGTGGAATTATACAGATGCACCACCGCATGGGGAGCCCCCTTTACAGCCTCAAAGGTTTTCTTAATAATATGCTCCCTGGCCTGGGTAAGCACCTGTATCGTCACATCCTCAGGAATCATATTCCGCTCAATCAAGGCCCGGATAAAATTATACTCCGTATCGGAGGAAGCCGGAAAGCCTACCTCTATCTCCTTGAAGCCAATTTTCACTAATATTTCAAAAAATGCCAGCTTATTCTCCAAGCTCATAGGGTCTACCAGAGCCTGATTGCCATCCCTCAAATCCACGCTGCACCACACAGGCGCCTTTGTAATGCTATCCTGCTTCACCCAGTCATAGGTCACTGTCGGAGGCATAAAATAAGTTTTTCCATATTTTTCGCTAACATTTACCTTGCTCATCTTCTTTATCCTTTCCTCATCCCTGTCGCATTTTTACCATAATTGATTGTTACATGTTATCATATAAATTATTTAGTTACAAGGATTAAATTTAATTATTTAATTGATGTATTTTATGATGTATTATTTCTTAATATGCTTTAAATGCTGATTTTACTATGAGTTTTTTAATATACGCTGATATAAATCTAATTATAATATTGATTTATTTTGTTTTTAAATATTTCATTTATTTTATCTAAGGAAATACTGATTCCATCAGCTCTTTCTTAGAGTCTTTGGCAGTTACACACGGATTAGACCCCCCGATAACGCACAAAAGCAGAAGTCCCTCCTCTCAGAGCCTGACTTCTGCTTCCAAATAATACTACCGTAATATATCCACTCTTATGAATCCAATTGCTCAATAGCGTCTATCACCGTCTGATAGCTCTGCTTCAGCTTATCCATAAGCTCGCTGCAATCATGGGGCTCACAATCCCGCAAGAGCTCTGTCAGCTCATGGGCCGTATGATGCAGCGGAGTAAAACTTAAATTCTGACAAACGCCCTTCAAAGTATGCGCCGCCCTGAATGCTTCAGCGTAATCCCCTGCCGCCAGGGAATCACAAAGAAGCTGATAGCTTCCGTCGGCCTTAAATTTCTGCACGAATCTCTGTACCAGCCCTTCCATTCGCAGCCTTGCCATCACATCATCATAATCACCGCCTATAGCAGCATAAAATTCCCTGATTGTCATTTATCTGTTCTCCTTTTTTTGTTGTATTTTGACTGCCTTGCCTATAACACCTCTGTACCGAGGCCTATTCTCCCGAACCCAGTCAACGCGGCAAGTCAAATGATAATCCTGCGTCTCATCATTGACCTTCAGCCTGCAGTCCATCTCTATAACAGGCTCCTCGGGGGTAGACGTATAAATTAGCTTCAATAAATGCTTTATCGTATCCCTGTCTATGAGCCGGGCCAGCTCCTGGCTTTCCCCGGGATTAACAATATTAGGCGTCAGGCCCAAATCCTCCGCACCGGCAGTTATATTAAGAATAGAAGGCACTCTCGTATATTCAAACAAAATATCCTTTGCCAGGGAAGCATAGAATTGATACTTGACTTTCTCATACTCCAAAGTATCCTTTGTCTGCTCTGCACCGATAATATCACCCTGCATAAGAATCTCCGCAGCAATATTATGTGCTTCCTCCTGATGGTCACGGCTGTTCACAAAGGTTTTTTTCAGCTCCTCCTGGATTTGTTCGGAGCAATCCTGCAAACACTCCAGCAAAAACGGACAAAACGTACCGCATTCTCCGTTCAGAATCATCTGCATGGCTACCTCATGGGAAAAGGCCTTTTTATAAACCCTTTCGCTGGTCAGAGCATCATATACGTCTGCAACAGATACGATTTGCGCGGAAATAGGAATTTCATCACCCTTCAACCCGTCCGGATATCCCTTTCCGTCATACCGTTCATGGTGCCAGCGGCAGATTTCATATGCGGTCTTTACAAGCTGTTCGTCTTGATAGGGCAGGGATTTCAACATATCCGCACCTATAGCGGAATGTGTTTTCATAATCTCATATTCCTCCGGCGTTAATCTGCCCGGCTTGTTCAATACCTCCTCAGGTATTGCGATTTTGCCGATATCATGCAATGCGGAGGCCGTGCTAATCATGGAAATATCAGAAAAAGTGAGCTTGTATTTGTCCGTTTTCTGAACCAGCCTCTTTAACAGAATCTCTGTCATGGTGCTGATATGTAATACATGCATACCGCTCTCACCATTTCTGAATTCTACAATATGACTGAGTATATTAATCATCATACTGTTGCTTTTTTGCTTCTCATAGATTTGGTCCATAACCATGCCCATCAGCTTCTTCTGCTTGCCATAAAGCATCAGTGTGTTGGCAACCCTGCGCTGCACTACCAGGGTATCAAAGGGTCTTTGAATATAGTCTGTGACCCCCATTTCATAGGCATTCGCTACATTGGTAGGCGAGTTCTCGGCGGAAATCATAATCACCGGAATGCTGTCTATCCAATGGCACTTGTTCATTAGGCTCAACACCTCAAAACCATTCATTTTAGGCATCACAAAGTCCAACAATACCAGGTCAATCTCCTCACATTCCTGTTGCAGGATGCTTGCGGCCTCCTCCCCGTCTGCCGCCTCCACAATGTCATAATCCCTTCCGAGAATTTCTGCGAGAATCTCACGATTCATCTCCGAATCATCTGTAATCAAAATTCTCTGTCTGTTATTATCCTTGTTTCCCATAATACTTTTCCCTTTGTACATACGGAATAATTTATTTACGCTTACAGTCTATAGTATACCATTTTGCCGGAAATAAGTCCATATTCAGTATAAATTTCTCTAAGAGACTATTCCGCAATATTTATTAACCCTTATGATATAATCGTATACGAGGTAAGAAACATGGACTACCGGGAGCATATTTTAAAAGCTATCGATTATATCGAAGAAAATCTGTGTGAAGAGCCAAACTTATCCGTCGCCGTGTCCGCCGTAGGATATTCAAAATATCAAAGACGATGAACCATATCCTGTTAATTTCCGGAATAAATACAATGCGAAGAAGTTTTCTGGGAGGCTTTCTGAAATCTGGAATACTATCTTGGCGCCTACGCGGCGCTCAAATACGCAGTCAAATTATCGAACTGCTTTCTATCGCTCATGAGGCTGAGACAAAAGCGACACAACTAATGGGACAGTCAGTCGAAAAACAACTGACTAATCAACAAAACTTGCCTCAATAAGACCTATTTTACAATTTAGCGCGGATAAATTCTGTTGTAGCTTTAACAGCTTGTTCGTGGGCTTTATTCCGCCCTGACTTTTCAATCGAATTATCTTTTTTCCTGTTCTTACTAACAGATAACATACCCATTGTAACTGAAATTGCAATATTCCATTTTTGATTTGTGTTTTCATATTTTTCCTCCTGATTCCATTCGTACTTATTTGACTTTATCAGCCTAAATATACCATATTGAATTTGTCGAAATCTATCGAATCATAGTATTCACAAAAAATTAATAATTCTATTTGAGTTACTTTCATACCTATAGATACTGTTTATGAATTTTTCCGTTACTTATACTTATAGTGTTAGTATAACTCTAATTGGAGGTGAACAGCTTGGCACATCTTGGAACGCGAATACGCTATTATCGGGAAGAATTGGGATATACTCAGGAGAAATTTGCTGAACTTGTGGGATTAAGTCCAAATTATCTAAGCGCTTTGGAGCGGGGCGTAAAATTACCCAAGCTTCAGACCTTTATACGCATAGCCAATCAGCTACAAATTTCATCTGATTTATTATTACAAGATACTCTTCATAATGGGGTACAGACAAAATCATCGATACTGTACAATCAGATAAAGGACCTGAATCGCACAGAGCAAGATAAGATATTTCATGTAATAGAAATTATGATAAAGGATTCCAAATAAAAAACATACTCATAGGTATCCCACAATTGACAGACAGATGCCACCGGAAGTACAAAACAAAACCATTCAGAACGATTTGTCAGAGACATAGCGCCCTCCTGGTGGCGTCTGCTTAAAAGTTGTTGCAATAAAATGTTTATTGTCCTTCTCCGTTTAAAAGTTTTTTATAACTTAAATCCATTCCGATTGCCCCAAGCGGTGCTGTAATCAAAATAGATAGAACCGCAACGGAAAGGACAAGGTTCCCACATGGAAGCCCAAGCGATAAGGGAACAGAACCTATTGCAGCCTGTACAGTCGCTTTTGGCAAATATGCAATAATACAGTATAGTCGTTCTTTTGTGTTTAGCTGTGTACCAAGCATACAGAAATAAACTCCAACGGAACGAAATATCAGTCCAATCCCAATCATTAAAACAGCGCCGATTCCAGCTTTGACAGTATAGCGGATATCCACTGCAGCACCAACTAAGACAAACAGAATAACCTCCGCCGCAATCCAAAGTTTCCCATACTTTTCTTGCAACCGTTTTGTAACTTCTGGTACACTTTTCATTGCAATTACAAGAGCCATACTCATAATGGCAAGCAAACCGGAAACAGAGATAATATTGGAAAACCAATCTTCAATAGCAAGTAACATAAATGCCATTCCAAGCACAACGACTACTTTCATACTGTTCCGTACAAGATGTTGATGAGAATAGTTTGTTTCAAAAAACCATGACAGAAAAGCTCCAGCAGCTGCGCCAAGAAGTAAGCCAAGTACAATAGAAATCGGAATGTTGACAAAATCCATAACCTGTGCATTCCCTCCCTGTGCCATACTGACAAAAGTGCTAAACAGTACAATTACAAAAACATCATCTAGAGAGGCGCCCGCAAGAATCATCTGTGGAATCCCTTTGTTTGTACCATATCCGTGTTCTATCAGTTCAACCATACGTGGAACTACAATAGCAGGAGATACTGCTCCAAGAACGGCTCCCATAATTGCCGATTCAATTCGATTTACATCAAGCATCAAAGGTGCAAAAAGAATGAAGGCAACAATTTCAAAAACAGCAGGCAGAAATGACATTAAAATTGCCGGACGTCCCACCTTTTTCAAATCCTTAATGTTAAGAGATAAACCTGCCTTAACCAGTATAATGACAAGTGCCATTTGCCTTAATTCTGCCGAGATATTCAGGATAGAACTGTCGAGCAGGTCAAGAATATAGGGACCAAGTACAATACCTGTTACCAACATACCAATAATGCGTGGTAGTTTTATTCTTTGGCAAATAGCAGCTAAAGATAGTCCTACCAAAAAAATCAACGCAAGTGATGTTAACATAAAAATCCTCCTTATAAACGTAGAAAATTGGTACTTATTGCGGTAAATAGTTACTTAAAAAGAATATTGTGCCTCTCTGCAAAAAACATAAAGGGCATTGAAAACTCAACATTTTCAATGCCCTTCAGCGTTGGTGAGGTGACTCGAACACCCGATCTTCCGCTTAGGAGGCGGCTGCACTATCCACTGTGCTACACCAACGTATTCTATTGTTTTGACCATGGGACGAGCTTTTTCTAGGAAGACTTCACTCCTCCGGAAAATTAATAAATCCCTGAAGCCAGATGATTCCTTTAAAGCGCCGTCCGACCTGAGGCTCTCCAAACAAATCTATTATATTAATACACACGTCAAATGTCAATTCATTACAGCAAATTGTTAGTAAATAAATTTTTTCACCGGTTATCTGATTAACTGTTGTCTTAACGCTCAGGATTTCTCCCAAAACAGAATATTGGTCACATTCCACGCCGTAGGGCATAAAATAAGTATCCACAATACTAAATACATCCTCATTCTGAATGCGTGCGGAGATGCTGGAATAAATATCCATATCCTCCAGAGTCAGAGTTTCCATAGCATCCTCATTTCCCTTTCTTGCAGCATCCAGAAGCTTATTGCGGTCAATTGTACGTCGCTTTACCCAATCCTTCTGCTTCTCATCCTTTTGAATCGGCAAAATCACATTACCACTCACCGACAGTGCGGACATGGTGACCGAAGTTCCCCGCACAGGAAGCTTACCAGCCGCCTGAGCTTTTACATAAGAAATCATATTACGCAGATAAAAGATAAGGGAAATCCCTACATTCATATCATCGCAGACTCCCGCATAGGAATCTTTATCCGCATGGCGTTCTACGGAGATATCTTCCCTGCTGGTAATACCGGTACCTTTCAGATAAGGATAATAATATTCATATACAAATTTATCCTCATCATCAAACTCACCGCAAACCGCTATTCCCATATTTTCGGCGAAATCCTTGCAAAATTCACCCAACAATACATTCTCGGTGTTCATGGTATATGCCCGCTCATCCGAATTCATAATAGTATCTGTCAAGATATCTTTCAATTTGTTGCGGTCATTCACACTGCTAAACCCTATAGCACGGAGATATTTATGCAAAATTTCACCTTCTTTCCTAAAATGTCTCTGATAGTCTTATTTCACCGGGCTGATTTTATCTTTACCGCCCATATATGGCTGTAATGCCTCAGGAATATTGATACTGCCATCGGCATTTACATTGTTTTCCAGGAAGGCAATCAGGCCTCTGGGCGTAGCCAATACTGTATTATTTAAGGTATGCACATAGTAAGTACCATTCTCACCTTTAGTGCGGATACCCAGGCGGCGCGCCTGTGCATCGCCCAGAGTAGAACAGGAGCCTACCTCAAAATATTTCTGCTGGCGGGGGCTCCATGCTTCTACATCACAGGATTTCACCTTTAAATCAGCCAAATCTCCGCTACAGCATTCTAAAGTCCTGACAGGAATATCCAGACTTCTGAAGAAATCAACCGTATATCTCCACATTTTATTATACCACTCCATCGACTCTTCAGGCTTGCATAATACTACCATTTCCTGTTTCTCAAATTGATGCACACGATAAACGCCCCGCTCCTCTATGCCATGGGAGCCTACCTCCTTGCGGAAGCACGGCGAATAAGAAGTCATTGTGACAGGAAGTGCAGACTCCTGTACCATCTGACCCTTGAACTTTCCAATCATGGAATGCTCTGAGGTACCTATCAGATACAAATCCTCACCTTCTATCTTATACATCATAGCTTCCATCTCCGCAAAGCTCATCACACCGTTTACAACGCTGCTGCGAATCATAAAGGGAGGTATACAATAAACAAAACCTTTATCAATCATAAAATCCCGGGCATAACTTATCATAGCGGAATGAATTCTTGCAGCGTCGCCCATCAGATAATAGAAGCCATTACCACTGGTGCGGCCTGCGGCATCCTTGTCCAGCCCACAGATACTCTCTAAAATATCCGCATGATAAGGTATCTCAAAATCAGGCACTGTCGGTTCGCCGAATTTCTCGATTTCCACATTCTCACTGTCATCCCTTCCCACCGGCACGGAAGCGTCAATGATATTGGGAATCTTCATCATAATGGAAGTAACCTTTTCCTGCAACTGAGGCTCCAGCTCCTCCAACTCGGCCAGACGCTTTGCATTTGCGGCAACCTCCGCTTTCTTCTCCTCAGCCTCTTCCTTCTTTCCCTGAGCCATCAACGCACCGATTTCCTTAGAAATACGATTTTTACGGGCACGCAAATCGTCGGCCTCCTGCTTTGCCTTTCTGCTTTCAATATTCAGTGTAATTACCTCATCCACCAGAGGAAGCTTTTCATCTTGAAACTTCTTACGAATGTTCTCTTTTACAATATCGGGATTCTCTCTTAAAAATTTAATATCAATCATCATTTCCTCCATTCTGCCGTTGCTTATACAACGATATATGATAACTGTTAAGTCTGTTAATCCACCACAGCTTCTATAAAAATGTGGCGTACTTTCATCAAATCCATATACATTTCCCGGTTCACATCATTCCCCTGTCTATCCTTTATAATACGGATAACAGGCCTGTCCCGGAAATCTCTGTTCTGAGCAATTACCACAGCCAGCTCGCCTTTGTTTGTCTTTACATAGCTTCCCACCGGATATATTGCGGTAAAGCTCAAAAAGGCTTCTACTATTTTAGCATCAAATTGTTTATTTTGGAAGGCTTTTAAATATTCCACGGCCTCATATACCTTCATACTTTTACAAGATATACCGCATATCATTTCATCGAAGGCATCACAGACATTTACAATTCTACATTCCAAAGGGATATCTCTTAAATGCAAAGGAAAACCCGAGCCGTCCATTCTCTCATGATGATAAAGCACAATACTTTTGCTCACTGTAGACGCCCACTTTTCTTCCTGCAGACAGGTATATCCGTATATGGGATGTTTTTTATAATCCGCCTGCTGTTTAGCATTCAGCTCTGAAATATCCATTCTGGCATAATCGCCTGCGGTGTAACGCATTCCAATATCATGCAATAGACAACCAACACCGATATCGTGAATCTTTTCTTTTTTCAGCTTAAGCTTCAAAGCCGTCAAAATAGCCAGTGAACAGACATTAATCGAATGCTCATAAATATCTGTGCTTCTTTCTCTGATATCATAAATCTTCTCTACCACCCTTTCCTCTGCCAAAATGGTAGAAATGATATAATCAGCAGCTTCCGCCAGCGTAGCCAGCCCGCCATTATCATGCTGATAGGTATGATGCTCTAAAACATTCTTTACCTTTTCAGTGATACCATCCTTTATTTCCGATTTAAGTATCACCATTTCATTAGCAATTTCTTTTTCCTTTATATATACTTCAAGAATACCCAACTCCATTATTCTCGGAATGTATTCCTTACGAAGTAAGGCTCCTTCGGGCAAAATTACCTGATAGTCCGAAGTAAGTAAAGGTCTTGCCAACACCTCATTACCTGTTAAGGCGAAAATATCCTTTCTTATCATCTTTATAATACCCATCTATCCGCTTCGCAGGCACACACAAATTAATCTTCCATAGCGATTGCCAACGCTTCAGCCTCTTCCTGCCCCAGAGAGATGGAACTCTCTCCCAGCTTAATCTCTTTTGTATAAGAATAACAACCTTCTGTACTATGCACTGAATTTATGATAAAACCATTGTTATTTTCATCCAACAATGCCAGACTAAAACTCAGCTGACCGCCCATTTGATGAAAAGCGTCATATTTTACAAGGCCCATTTTTTGATATGCGGATTCCATATTTTTATAAAGCTTACGGATATCCTTTCTGTTTTCCTCTGTACTGTGCTTCAGGAACTTATTATCCTCACATAGAGCAGCGATACTCTGCTCTAAGCTGGCGCCATCCTTTCCCACCAGAAAACTATCCAATCTGTGCTTCAGTTTTTTAGTTCTGCCTAACTGTATACATAATAACACAAACACTACTAATAATATCACAAGCAATATAATGATTGCTATAAGGAGATAACCTATATCAAAATTGCTTAATCCCATTCTATCCAAAATCACACTATTATTCGTACTCAATTTATTACTCCTTCGTCTATAAAATTCTCTTCTGTTTATTGCTGCTGATTTCCTATCATATCCAATAATCTATCTAGATCTTCATGATTATAAAATTCAATCTCTATCTTACCTGCCCCGTTTCCCTTCGAGGTAACGGAAACCTTCGTGCTCAGCTTATTCTTCAGCTTCTCTTCTATATCCTGATAAATTGCCTGCAAGGTCTTATCATCCAGCTTCTTTGGCTTAGCCGGCTTATGCAGATTTTTCATCAGCTTCTCCACATCACGCACGCTTAGCTTCTCGTCAAAAATCCGTTGAGCCAGACTATACTGCTCTTCCGGATTCTCTACTGCTACAAGAGCCCTTGCATGTCCTGTGGAAATCATCTCATCAATAACCATCTGCTGAACCTCATCTGTAAGCTTCAGCAAACGAATGGAATTTGTCACGGCGGCACGACTCTTAGAAACCCTTTCGGCCACCTCATCCTGCTTCAGATTAAATTCCTCCAAGAGACGCTTATAAGCCTGTGCCTCTTCAATAGGGTTTAAATCCTCTCGCTGAATATTCTCAATCAGAGAAATTTCCACTATTTCCTGCTCTGTATAGTCACGAATAATTACAGGTATTTCTTTCAGCCCGGCTAATTTAGCTGCCCGCCACCTACGCTCACCGGCTATAATTTCATAATGGTCTTTGCGGTCCTGTACCAGAATAGGTTGTATCATTCCAAACTGTTTAATAGAATCAGAAAGCTCCTGCAGAGCATCCTCATCAAAATTTTTGCGAGGCTGCTTCCTGTTCGGCTCGACCTTGGTAATCTTTACGATTGTCTCGGGCCCTTTGGCAGCCTTACCCTCCGGTGAATCCACGGAAGTTTCTGTTACCTTCATTTCCTTTTTCTTAGTCTCCCCAACCGCATTGGGAATTAATGAATCCAAACCCTTGCCCAATCCTCTTACTGCCATAATCTTATCTCCTTAATAAATATAACAAACATTACTTCGTGTACTGAATTACCTCATCCGCCAAACTCAAATAAGCCTCTGCGCCTGCAGACTTAGAATCATAACGCGTAATAGGCATACCAAAGCTGGGCGCTTCAGCTAATCTGATATTTCTCGGAATCAAAGTATTATAAATGCGCTGCTTTAAATGATTCTTTACATTTTCTACTACCTGCATGGAAAGGTTTGTCCGAGAATCGTACATTGTAAAAACAACACCCTCCATGTCCAGCGCAGGGTTCAGGCGCTCCTTTACCAGATTAATCGTATGTATCAGCTGACTTAAACCTTCCAAAGCATAATACTCACATTGAATCGGTACAATTACACTGTTAGCTGTAGTCATTGCATTAATCGTCAACATATTTAAAGAAGGAGGACAGTCAATAATAATATAATCATACTCATCCTTTACATAATCCACTTCATTCTTTAAAATATATTCCTTGCGGTCTACACCGATTAACTCAATCTCCGCAGCTGCCAAATTCACATTTGACGGCACCACAGAAACATTATGTATAACGTCTTGAATCATACAATCCCCAATGGAGCATTCACCTAAAATAAGCTCATATATGGTATTATCCAATTCATTCTTATCAATACCAAAACCACTGGTGGTATTTCCCTGAGGGTCTGCATCAATAACTAAAACCTTCTTACCCTTCATTGCTAAAGCGGCAGAAAGATTTATAGATGTGGTGGTCTTTCCTACTCCACCCTTTTGATTTGCAATAGCTATTATTTTTCCCATAGTCTCTCTCATTTCTGCGCTACACATTTCACAAAGCCATAAATGATTTTCTCATTCTATCTAAAATAACTTTTCTTTTGTTGCGCTTTTCAATTATATCATTAAATCACTGATATATCTATAATAAAGTTGAAAAATATTATACTTGAAAAATGTCATGAACAGGCATCTTCAAATGAAATAAAAGGAGAGCTGCTTTTTGAAATAATCTTATATATGTTTCACGCCTGTTATATAAAATGTTTCACGCTTTAGAGTCCACAATATCTTGATTAAAATGTTTCACGTGAAACATTATCTTGTGTCATTACTATAATGAAAAAGGAATGTTTCACGTGAAACATTCCTTTTTAACACTTTTTTTTGCGCTTTATAGCTTAATTAAGTCATTTTTTATTGCAAACACAGCCGCCTGGGTTCTATCAGATACACCAATCTTTTTAAATATATTTGATATATGATTTTTTACTGTTCTTTCACTAATGTTCAGTTTAATTGCAATTTCTTTATTAAACATGCCTTTTGTAATAAGAACTAATACTTCCAACTCTCTCTTCGTCAAAGTATCAATTAAATCTTTATCCTGGTCTCTGACAATTAATTTATTATTCAATAATGGGATTAAACTGGACTGAATATATTTGTCTCCTCTAGCCAATGAATAAATAGCTTCCCTTAGTTCAGAAAAATCAACTTCCTTTAATAAATATCCATCTACATCTAAGTCAACAGCTTTCATTAAATACTCTATCGTATTATGGACAGTTAAAATCAAAACCCTAGTACGGATGCGACTTTTTTTTATTTCTTCCAATACTTCTATTCCGTTTTTAGTAGGCATATTAATATCCAGTAACAAAACATCTGGTTTTATGCTTGCTACCTTTTCCAGACATTCCATACCATCACTCGCTTCCATAACAACCTCAATACCTTCATCAAGTTCTAACAGTTGTCTGATTCCCTCTCTTATTAAGTTATGGTCGTCCGCCAACATTACTTTAATCATTTTAACCTCCCCATGATGCCGCTCTTAACAGTATCTTAAATCAGGATAAATATCATATTCCAAATAATATACCTGAAAATAAACTAATTATCAAAAGGAATTTCAATATGTATATTAGTCCCCTCACCTATATCCGATTGTATCTCTATTGTTCCGTCTAACAATTTTACTCTTTCTTTCATCACAGAAAGGCCAAAATGTTTACATTGTTTTTCTGTAACTTCAGCTTCCTGAAATCCCTTTCCGTTATCATTTACATCAATACAAATATGATTTCCATGCGCACCATATTTAAATATAATTTTATCTGCCTGAGCATGTTTCACTATATTGCAAATACATTCCTGTACGATTCGATAAACTGTCACCATCATCAAAGAGTTTTCACATGAAACATCTTCTATCTCAGATTCAATCGTATATTTCATATCAGCGTTAATTGTCTGAAATAATGCCTCAAAGGCCGCACGCAAACCCAAATCATCAAAAGTCATAGAACGTAAATCATACACAGCATCTCTTATCTCATCAATTACCCTTTTCAGGTCTTTTTTGATAACAGACATTTCTAACTTAGCACGAACAGTATCCTGCTCCATAAATATAGAGCTTAGTTCTACTTTATGTATAATATGCGCTAAATCCTGAAGCGCCGTATCATGCAAATCCCTCGCTATACGCTGCCTGTCCTCCTCCTGAATTTTTAATACAGCCAAGTTCCTGTCCCGGTTCTTTGTAGCATTTGATTCTTTCTCAGTAGATATGATTTTCTCTATCTTCTGAATATATAAATCCATTCTTTTCAATTCGTCACCTAACTGGCCATTGACCTTCTGTAAATCCGATTTTTCTGATTTGGACTTTTCAATCTGTTCCTTATGTAGACGCTCCTCATTCCTTGGAGAAAAAATCTTAAAATCATTATCCTCACAATAAGAAAAATTGGCAACAAAATAATCCGCCTGCTGCATTCTCTCTAAATTATCATTTATTTTTTCCTGTATTTGATTACGCTTTTCCTGTAATTCCAAAAAAATATCATATAATTCATTATAATTATCGGAATTCATCTAATAGTCCCTTTCCTAATGATACTGCCTTTTATTAACTCTTTATAAACTCTACAGTCTTTTAAACTACCTGACAAAAGATAATATTCTAAGAAAGTGCTGGATTCATTTCAATCAGTTCTTCCTGAGAGCCTCCGGCGATTCCAAAATAATGAATCAGCATCAGCTAACTCTAAGAATAACTGACAGAGCATAAAATATACAAAGCGTCAAACTACGAAAATTACATCTAATCACTCATCGCAGTTAAAACAAATAAATGTAATTACATTATATTAAGTATGATTTAAGGAATATTTAAGGAAACTGCCAATGCCAATCCTCAGCAACACTTAAGGTAAAAAGGATAAAAATATTTCCATATTTATGTATATTTTGCCATAAAAAAACGAATATGACAACTAAAAAATAAATAACATTTTTATTGTGCATTTTTTTATTGTGACATATAATAAAAATGAGATACATCATAGAAAAAACTGACAATCCATTTTTATAAGAAAGGGAAATTCATGAATCATAAAGGGAAAACACTTTTCATTCTGGCGTCAGTTACTGCTGCCACGATACATGTGATAAATCGAGTGGATGATTCCCATGCCACTATGAAGGATGTACTGAATTCAACAGAAAATATGTACTATGAATGGCGTTTCGGAAAAATCAGATATACAAAAAGGGGAAACGGTTCGCCTGTTCTTTTGATTCATGATTTAAATGCAGGCAGCTCCTCCTATGAATTTTCAAAAATAATTGGCGGACTTTCCAAAAAGCATGAGGTGTATTGCATAGACCTGTTGGGTTACGGCCTCTCCGACAAACCCAATATCACATTTACAAACTATCTTTATGTACAAATGATTACAGATTTTATTAAAACGATTATCGGCAGGAAAACCGATATAGCCGCTACAGGCAATGCATTTCCCTTAGCTGTAATGACCTGTCATAATGATAAAGAGCTTGTCCAAAATCTGGTAGGCATCAACCCTCAAAATTTATACCAGTTGAATCAGATTCCCTCCAAACAGACCAGGGCACTCAGTCTTTTAATGGAGATACCCATTCTGGGAACCTTTTTATACCATTTACATACCAATAAATCTTCCCTGACCAGAAGCTTCGAGGAAGAATATTTTTACAATCCTTATAAAGTGGAGGAAAAGGATATTCTCGCTTATCTGGAAGCCTCTCATACTGCAAAGCATCATGCCAAGCACGCACAAGCCAGTCTGCTGGGACGGTATACCAATACCAATATCATACATGCATTAAAAGAAATTAACAACAATATCTATATCATTGCGGGAAAAAATGAAAATGATATCAAAAATATCATAGAGAATTACAGCTACTATAACAGCGCTATTGAAGTGTCTTACATTCCCCGCACAAAGCACCTTCCCCAGCTGGAAAATCCGGAAGAAGTAATAAACTGTCTGGACATGTATCTTACAGATATACATTGATTATGAGTCAAGTGCCATGCTTGCATAAGCATAAAGTCATGTGCCATGACTTGGCGAATGCCCCGAGAATTTCATACCCCGCTGTTCTGCAGCGTTAAAGGCTCCTTTGCCGGCAGACCGGCTTTTCTGGGATATTTCACAGGCGTTTTCTTTATTTTCTCAATAACAAAAAGAATTCGATAAATATCGGAATCCGGTAATTGAAAAGAAATCTGTTCCTCTATCCTGCCTCCCAGCAGAGGAATCGCCTTTTGCGCTGTTATCAGCTCCTCTGCCATTTTTTCGGATTTATAAGATATAAAGCGACCGCCCACCTTTACAAAGGGCAGACAATACTCGGAAAGGGTTGTAAGATTGGCTACTGCTCTGGATACGCACAAATCAAAGCTTTCCCGCAGCTTATCCGGTTTTGCATAATCCTCAGCCCGACCGTGAACTGTTTTTACATCTTTTAAATGTAACTCTGAAATAACCGCATCCAAAAATTGGATTCTTTTATTTAAAGAGTCTAACAGAGTCACCCGGAGATTGGGAAATGCAATTTTTAAAGCCAAACCAGGAAATCCTGCTCCGGTACCTACGTCAATTACGGATTTTCCATCGGATAAATCACAGGCCTTGACTAAAGAAACACTATCCACAAAATGCTTCTTCATCACATCCTCATATTCCGTGATAGCAGTCAGATTCATTCTCTGGTTCCAGTCTGTCAACAGCTCATAATATCTTATAAACTGCATTATCTGCTCCTCTGTCAGACATATATTCAAATCCTTTAAATCCCTTAAAAATTCTTCCGTATGATAATTCGTCAATTTTCAGTCCTTCCCTTCCGTGCTTCCTTTCTCTACCTCCTGCGTGCTTCAGCAGGCATACCAAACTCAATCAACTGAGTTGAATCAATAAAATGGTCAGAGCCCAGACAGCAGCTACTTAAAATGCTCCAGATAAACCAACAGCACTGAAATATCAGCCGGCGTCACCCCGGAAATACGGGAGGCCTGTCCTACGGAAACAGGCATAAACTGCTTTAATTTCTGTCTGGCCTCCAGACGCAGAGAGGGGACGTCATCATAATCTAAGGCGGCCGGTATCTTCTTCTTTTCCATTTTCTTATACTGCTCTACCTGACGCTTCTGGCGAAAAATATACCCCTCATATTTAATCTCTATCTCCGCCTGTTCCGTTACCTCATGAGGAAGCGCCGGCCTCCCGGTATCTATTTCTCCCATTAATTCATAACTTAATTCCGGTCTGCAGATAAGCTCTGCCAGAGAAGCCGCCGTCTTAAGGGAGGAACTTCCATGACGCTCCAAAAATGCCTGAATCTCCCTGTTAGCTCCCACAGTCGTATTTTTCAGACGTTGTATTTCCTCATGAATCAACTTTTCTTTCACCAAAAGAGCCTGATACTGCTCTTCTGTAATCAATCCCACCTCATATCCTTTTTTACGCAGACGTAAATCCGCATTATCCTGGCGAAGCAGTAACCGATATTCCGCCCGGGAGGTCATCATACGATAAGGCTCCCTGTTATCCTTTGTGACCAAATCATCTATCAATACGCCGATATAGCTCTCGGAGCGATCTAAAATCAAAGGCTCCCTGCCAAATATCTCCATAGCTGCATTGATTCCGGCAATCAAACCCTGGCAGGCCGCCTCCTCATAACCGCTGCTGCCGTTAAACTGTCCTCCGGCAAAGAGACCCTTAACCGACTTAAATTCCAGGGAAGGATATAATTGTCTGGCATTAATACAATCATATTCAATCGCATAAGCATTTCTCACAATTTTGCAATTCTCCAGACCCGGCACTGTACGATACATGGCAAGCTGTACATCCTCCGGCAGAGAAGATGACATGCCTCCCACATACATTTCATTAGTATGTATACCCTCCGGCTCCAGAAAAACCTGATGTCTTTCTTTCTCTGCAAATTTCACCACTTTATCTTCAATGGAGGGACAATACCTGGGCCCCGTCCCTTCAATAATACCTGCATAAATAGGGGAGCGGTCCAGATTAGCCCTGATTATTTCATGGGTTTTTTCGTTAGTATAGGTAAGCCAGCAGGAAGCCTGTTCCTTTTGTATCCTTTCAGGGTCTGTGGAATAGGAAAAGGGAATTACTCTTTTATCTCCAAACTGCTCCTCCATCTTAGAATAATCAATACTTCTGCCGTCCATTCGGGCAGGCGTACCCGTCTTAAATCTACGCAGCTCAATCCCCATCTCCTTTAAGGAATCTGTTAAATGAACAGCTGCCTGTAGTCCGTTAGGCCCGGTATATGTAATCGCCTCTCCGCAAAGACAGCGAGCCCGCAGATAGGTACCGGTACAAAGAATGACAGCCTTACATTCATAGACAGCTCCCGTAAAGGTTTTAACGCCTGTAACTTTCTTAAATTCAGCGCTTCGGGATTTATTTTCAGCATCCTCCACAGAACCGCTTTCCGACATATCACTTGCCAACTCCCATAAAAGCTCACAGACCTCAGCCTGCTTGATGGTAAGATGCTCCTGATTCTCCAGCACACTACGCATAGCTCTGGTATAATCCGCTTTATCTGCCTGAGCTCTTAGGGAATGAACCGCAGGCCCCTTAGAAACATTCAACATCTTAGACTGAATAAAAGTCTTATCAATATTTTTTCCCATTTCGCCACCCAGCGCGTCCAGCTCACGCACCAAATGACCTTTTGAGGAACCTCCGATATTAGGATTACAGGGCATCAATGCAATGCTGTCCACACTGACTGTAAAAATAACCGTCTCCAAACCAAGCCTGGCACAGGCTAAAGCTGCCTCACAGCCGGCATGACCCGCGCCTACTACACAAACATCAACTTTTTCACGAATCTCCGCCATATTTTACTCCGTTTCTTTCCTGTCCTTTCATTTATCTTCCTTTTCGGAAAAGTGTTCCGACCCTATTTCAATATTTCCTTTAAAATAGTATCTGTTGCAATCATTTCCTTTGCTCTTTCCCTGTACTTTTCCTCATGAAGATACACATGTCTGAAAGGTTTCACAGAGGGCGCCATATCGACGGCATTTATATAATCTTCTTTCTTTAAATCTAATGTCCTGCAATACTCAAAAAATCCTGTTTCCGTAAAGAAATTCCTGATACGTTCATATCTGTGGTCCTGTGTCAAAGCCATAATATAAGTAGCTATCCCCACTTGAATCCCATGAAGCTGAGGATTAGGCAGACTTTTATCAAGAGCATGACTGATTAAATGCTCTGAACCGCTGGTAGGAGCGCTGCCTCCCGCAATCTCATTTGCCAGTCCGCTCACTGTCAGACCGTTTACAAGCTCCCGGATAAACACATCTCTTGAAATATTTTCAAGGGGAATTCTGACAAAAGAGTTGACTGCATTCTTTGCCAGCATCACGGCAGTATCGTTTAAAACGGAAGCGCCGTTACAAGCCTCAAATTGCCAATCATAAATCGCCGTTATCTTTGCAACCATATCTCCGATACCAGAATAAATAAATTTTTCGGGAGCGCTCATAATAGCATCAGTATCCACAATAATTCCATATGCCAGTGCTGCAGGTACGCTGCTTCTCCTCTCATTGACTATCAAAGAAGCGGTAGAACTGCAAAAGCCGTCGCTGGAGGCACTGGTAGGAACACTGATAAACGAAAGCTTCCTCAGATAACACATATACTTTGCCGCATCTATTACCTTACCTCCGCCTATTCCTATCACAGCCTGGGTTTTATTCGGAAGGGCAAAAGCCATTGTCATAATATCATCTATCTTAACTGTATCAAGCTCCTCATAGCTTAAAACTTCTACCCTGGCTTTTTCCATACTGCCCAAAACCTTATCCCCGAAAAGCTCAATCAGTCCATTGCCAAAATAAATTACTACCTTTGTAATATTTTTTTCCGCTAAAAAATCTCCGATATAACTTAAGGTATTTCCCTGCACCTTTAAAATGGCAGGAATTGCTATCTGTCTTGTCTCCATAAGCTTCCTCTCTTTCCATAATTCCATATTATCCGACATGCTGCATTATTTACCCATACAGAATTTAGAGAAAATCTCTTCCACCAAATCATCTCCGACCTCTTCTCCGATAATACTCCCCAGAGAAGCATAGGCGCTCATCAAATCAATCGAATAAAAATCCTCCGGCATACCGTTCTCAATACTGTTTTCTACCAATCCCAGAGAAGCATAAGCATTCTGAAGAGCCTCCTTATGTCGGAGACTGGTAATGATAATTTCATGATTACTCTGCAGCTGCCCATGAAAGAACATTTCTTTTATCCTATCTTCAAAGATATCTATACCCGTGTTTTCTTTGGTAGAGGTACGCACAAAATAAATATTTTTTGAAGCCTCCTCCTTATCTGAAATCTGATAAATGATTTCCCATATCTTTTCCTCTGTGACTACCTGCTGCAAATCTGTTTTATTCATCAGAATAATCGTCTTTTTATCCTTAATTAAATCAATAATTTCTCTGTCATTATCATCCAGCTCTATGGAGCTGTCCACTACATATAATATCAAATCTGCGTTTTGTGCATATTTTTTTGCTTTCTCCACACCAATTTTCTCTACGGCGTCCTGGGCATCTCTAATTCCCGCCGTATCGATAATATTCAGACTAATACCGTGAAGTTTAACCGTCTCCTGCAGCACATCTCTGGTAGTTCCGGCTATATCCGTCACAATCGCCCTGTCCTCACCCACAATCACATTTAACAAAGAGGACTTTCCCGCATTAGGCTTCCCTACAATAACCGTAGAAATACCCTCCTTCATAATTCTGCCATTATCCGCAGTTTCCAAAAGCTTCAGAATCTGCTGTCTCATCTTGATAAGCTTTTCAGACAGACTTTCCCCATAACCCTCCAGACTAATATGCTCCGGGTCGTCTAAAGCGGATTCAATAAGAGCGATTTCATATATAATCTTCTCCCGCAGATCTTTTATCTGCTCAAACAAGACGCCCTTTAACTGTTGAACAGAAGATTTCAAGGCATATTCATTTTGAGAATGTATCACATCTATTACTGCTTCCGCCCTGGATAAATCAATACGGCCGTTCAAAAAAGCCCTTTTTGTAAATTCTCCCGGTTCCGCCAGTCTCGCGCCGGCTCTTATCACAGTCTCCAAAACCTTCTGCATCACCAAAACGCCTCCATGACACTGAATTTCTACAGTGTCCTCAGCAGTATAGCTTCTGGGAGCCCTCATAACAACAGCCATTCCTTCATCCACAATATCTTTCTTCCAATCCTTCGACAATCCTTTTGATAAATCTATAACATATCCGTAATGAATCGTATGACTCTGTACCTGACTTAAGATTCTCCTGCCACTTTTTGTACAGAAAACAGAATCAGCTACAGAAACAGCGTCCGGACCGCTGATTCTGATAATTCCTATTCCACTGTCAGACAAAGCCGTAGCAATAGCGGCGATTGTATCTGTCCTCATATCATCCTCATTTTCATAATTATATTATTATACAGTTCAGCCATGCCATTCATATAAAAACCATATCATATAAAAAATATATCATATGAAAAGACTGAACATATGAATTATATCACATATCCAGTCTTTATATCATTTTTTTAAGGATTTCTTTTTAAATCTTTCCTTTTAATTTTTTTGAAGTTCTATTTTATTTTCTACTTTCTCAGCGTAATGACTACTCTTCTATAGGGCTCGTCTCCTTCGCTGTGAGTGACAACATATTTGTCATTCTGCAGAGCGGCATGTATAATACGTCTCTCATAAGGATTCATAGGCTCCAGGGATGCAGACCTCTTCGTCCTTTTTACCTTATAAGCCATATTCTTTGCGAGATTTTCCAGCGTCTCTTTTCTTCTCTGTCTGTAATTTTCCGTATCAACCTTTACTCGAATATAATCCTCAGAATCCTTATTGACTACTAAAGATACCAGATACTGCAAAGAATCAAGGGTTGCTCCTCTCTTACCAATCAAGATTCCCATCTCATTACCGGTAAGATTAATATCCAGATTATTTTCCACCTCGTCATACTTCGTATCAACTATGGCTTCTATTTTCATGGCCTCAAAAACATCCTTTAAAAACTTCTTTGCGCAATCCTCTACAGAAAATTTCACAACCTTTGGAGAAGCCTTAATAACAGCAGGCTTGGAGCCTATACCCAAAAACCCGTTAGAGCCTTCATCTATTATCTCATAATCCAGATTATCACTGGTTACACCAAGCTTCTGACAAGCTTCTGTAATCGCATCGTTTACTGTCTTTGCTGATATTTCAATAAAATCCATTACTCCTCATCCTCCTATTTATTATTTTTCTCATTATACTGTTTTACCATATTAGCCTTAGCCATCATACTGCCCGGTTTTGCCGCCTTATTATTATAATAATCCGTAGATTTCTTTATTGTTTCTTCCCTCTCTTCTTCCGTAACCCCGGAGGTACTGTTCATACGATTTCTCATAACATCAGATTGAATATTTCTGGTATTCATATTGGCATAAGCATTGAGTTTTTCCTGATTAGCCTTCATTTTTTCCAGTTTCTTCTGACTCTTTTCTTTGTTCTTCTGTATGATATCTTCAAAATCCATCTTGTCGATATGCTTATTAATCAATATTTGCTGAATACTTCTTACGATACTTCCCGCAACCCAGTAAAGTCCCATACCGGAAGGCATAGAGAAACACAACCATGCGGAAAATAAAGGCATAATCATATTCATGGTTTTCATAGAAGAGGCCATACTGTCCGCCTGATCATTACCGCTTTTAGGCTGTTGAGGCATCAGCTTTACATTAATCCATTGTGTTACAGCGGACAAAACGGGAATTAAAAGAGCTCCTATTACCAAAAACCACGCCTGTTCCGGAATGGCATTTTTAATAATAAACTGAGGGGAATTACTGATACTCAAACCCAGAAAATTATTATAGGTGTCAATAAGACCTGTTGTCGTATCACTACTCAAAATAAGCTGTTCGTTAAAAGTCAATTGAGACAAATCGTAATGCTCTGCTATGGTAGCCATATCGGCAGTAGAAGTTCTGTTTAATACATCAATAATACCATTACTTAAATTATTCTGAATATTTTTAGCGTACATAGACACATTTGAAGCAATCGTACTGATATCAGAATTTATAATAAAGTCGCCGCCGTCAGCAGAAATAATTTTGTCGGCTAATACTCTGAAGGTATCACCGATTTTTGTTACATAAGCAGGTATTGCATAGATTACCCGGTACAAAGCAAACAAAATAGGCATCTGAATTAAAAGATAAGCACAGCTACCGGTTGGAGACACTCCATACTTTGCATAGACAGTCTGGATTTCTGTCTGCATGGCCATTTGAGAGTCCTGATCTTTTTTATTCTTGTACTTATTTTGAATAGCCTGTATTTCCGGCTGCATCTTAGCAGAGAGCTTGGAAAACTTCTGCTGCTTGATAGTCAGCGGCATCATCAAAAGGTTTACTACAATCGTAAACAGAATGATAGCTAAACCAATATTTGGAATTCCAATCTTATCAATAACAAAAAAGATAGCTTCCATAATAAATCCAAGTATTTTTGCTACCGAACCGATAATAATTCCATCATCCTGCGTCAATAAAATCATTCTTTTCCTCATTTCTGCGCCGCTTTTTGAGCTAAATCAAGTACCCATACAAGCACAGTGCCTGAGGGAATAAAATATTTGTGCCGCGACACATACACAAATATTATTTAGATTTCTTTTCGGGTACGGGGTCATACCCTCCCTTTGAAAAGGGGTTACATCTGAGAATCCTCCATACCGCCAGACATCCGCCCTTTAGCGCTCCATGTATTTGAACCGCTTCCAGACCATACTGAGAACAGGTGGGATAATAGGGGCATTTCGTACTCTTCAAAGGGGATAAATATTTTTGATAAAATTTTATAACAGCTATTAAAATTCTTTTCATATTCCCATACAATAAACTTTTAAATAAACCTTAATAAAAAAAAACTTTAATAATTTTATGAAGCTTTGCAAGATGCAGAAAAGCGCTTTCTATTTCATAATAACCGACCTGCGCGGCTCCCGCCCTTGCAACGACTACAATATCCAAACCACTATTGAATACGCTTTCATGCAGTCGATAAGTTTCTCTGATTAGTCTGGTAACTCTGTGTCTCACCACGCTGTTACCAACCTTTTTACTCACGCTGATTCCAATTCTGTTTCTACCTGTGCCATTTTCCTTAATATACATTACCAGATATTTGTTAGCATATGATTTACCATTTTTGTAGACAAACAGGAACTGGTGATTTTTCTTTAATGATTCTGAAAACTGCATTTACTTTCTCCTGATTTAATGAAGAGAAAAAAAGGTCACATTACTGTGACCTATGCCGATAATTTTTTTCTTCCTTTTGCCCGTCTTGCTGCCAAAACCTTTCTCCCGCCGGGAGTACTCATCCTGGCTCTGAAACCATGAACTTTAGAACGGGAACGCTTTTTAGGCTGATATGTCATCTTCATACGAAAGGCACCTCCTTTACTTTTACAGGAAAATAGCATATTGATTGTATAAGAAAAGAGGGACAATGTCAAGCAAAAATCTATAAAAATGCTGAAAAATAAAGAAAAAATAGAAAGTCCTATTACTTTAAAAAAAATTTTTTTATGTTATACACATAGATATCCACATAAATTTTCCATATTTCAGATATCCACAAGTTATACATATTTTGTGGATATCCCTAGATTATTTATTGGATAAGCTGTGTAAAAAATGTGAAAATAACCATATTTTACATAAGATACACAGAAATCCTCCAAAAAAATAAATATACACTTTTACACAAAAATATCCACAATGATAATTTTTTTCTCAAGTTATTAACATAGTTATCAACATACTGTGGATAACTTTATACATGCGTTGTTTATAACTTGCATTTGAAATATTTATCAAACTATTATAAAATCTATTGTATAGGCTTAAAGAGCTGTTTTTTGAATGGTTACAGGCCAACCTGTGGAAGGATTTATTATGGATAATACAGACAACATCAGAGAGAACTGGAATACTATCAAAGAGACTGTCAGAAGGGAATATAATCTTTCTGACATTTCTTATCATACATGGCTGGAGCCCCTGGAATTTTATAATATTGTAAATGATACCGTAAATATTATTATTCCTTCCGACCAGGCGCATGCCCTTACTTATATCTCTTCGAAATACAGGAGCTTTTTTCAGGTAACCATCACGGAAATGTTTGACCATATTTATGAAATAAGCTTTATTCTGGAAAAAGATGTACAGGCGGAAAAGCATCATTCGGGAGAGAACGCTTTCTCCGACCCTATTTACAACATTCATTATGAAAACGCCAATTTAAATCCAAAATATAAATTCGATACTTTTGTGGTGGGAAGCAACAATAAGTTTGCTCATTCCGCTTCTCTGGCTGTGGCGGAATCTCCGGGAATTGTATATAATCCTCTCTATTTATATGGAGGGCCCGGTCTGGGAAAAACTCATTTAATGCATTCCATCGGCCATTTTATATTAGAAAATAATCCTGATATGAAGGTACTTTATGTAACAAGCGAAGAATTTACTAACGAGGTAATCGAATCTATCCGAAGCGGTAACGCCGCCTCCATGTCGAAGCTTCGTGAAAAGTACAGGACTGTAGATGTATTAATGGTAGACGATGTACAATTTATAATAGGAAAGGAAAGTACTCAGGAAGAATTTTTCCACACCTTTAATGTACTGCACGCCGCCAGAAAACAGATTATCTTATCCTCGGACAAGCCTCCCAAGGAAATGGAAACTCTGGACGAGCGCTTCCGCTCCAGATTTGAATGGGGACTTACAGCGGATATTCAGCCTCCCGACTACGAGACAAAAATGGCAATTCTTCGCAAAAATGCGGAGAGCTGCGACAAACATATCGATGAAGAAGTGATACAATACATTGCTAACAATATTAAATCCAATATCCGGGAACTGGAGGGCGCGTTCAATAAAATAATTGCTTTCGCCAAATTAAATAAAGTTGAAATAACTCTTTCCATGGCGGAGGAGGCCTTAAAGGATATGATATATCCTAATAAGCCCAGAGAAATCACTCCTTCTCTGATTATTAATGTAGTGGCAGAGCATTTTGGCGTAAAGCCTGAGGATATTACCTCCAAGAAAAGGAATTCGGAATTTGTCCTGCCTCGTCAGGTTATGATGTATCTGTGCAGAGAACTGACTGATACTTCCTATATTAATATAGCAAAGCTTCTGGGAAAAAAAGACCACACTACCGTGATACACGGTTACAACAAAATAACAGCCGAACTAAGCACTAATGAAGAGCTATATAATAAAGTAGAAATCATTAAAAAGAAAATTAATCCTGCCTGATAAAACCTTCCTATTTGTGTGGATAACATGTTATTTATTATTTAGAACGGTTTATAACTTTTCATAAGATAAAAAAAGAAGAAAGAGAAGGCTGTGAATAACTTAAAAGTTATTCTGAGATTTTCTGGAAGAATTCACCAGTTATCCATTTCCTTTTTTCTTTAAAAATAGTATAATAGAACTGGTTTTGCACATATCAACATCCTTTATTATTGTTATTATGAAATTCTTTTATTATATATATTATAAAAGGCGCCTTACAAACTGATACAACAGAAAGAAAGGAGTTATACACACATGAAGTTAATATGTTCCAAATCTAATCTTTTAAATGGTTTACAGATTGTATCTAAAGCGGTTCCGAATAAGACTACAATGTCTATTTTGGAATGTATACTGGTAGATGCTTCAAAGAATATGATTCAATTGACTGCTAATGATATGGAGTTAGGTATAGAGACAATAATAGAAGGCACTATTCTGGAAAAAGGAATTATTGCATTGGATGCGAAGATTTTCCTGGAGATTGTAAGGAAGCTTCCAGATAGCGACATTACGATTGAGACGGATTCCTCCTTTAAAACTACGATTACCTGTGAAAAAGCTAAATTCAATATTATCGGTAAATCAGGAGAGGATTTTTCTTATCTTCCGGTGATTGAAAAGGATAATCAGATTATTGTTAGTCAGTTTACCTTGAAAGAGGTGGTGAGGCAGACTATTTTTTCCATCTCCGATAATGACAATAATAAGCTGATGACAGGAGAGCTTTTTGATATCCATGGCGACGAGCTTACAGTGGCTTCTCTGGACGGACATAGGATATCTATCAGAAAGATTCAGCTGAAGAACAGTTATGAGCCTAAGAAGGTAGTTGTGCCGGGTAAGACTCTGAATGAGGTAAGCAAGATTATTCCCGGAGATGCCGAGAACGATGTGATTATTTCTTTGACAGACAAGCATATAGTGTTTGAATTTGATAATACGGTGGTGGTTTCCAGATTGATTGAAGGAGAGTATTTCAAGATTGAGCAGATGCTTTCCAGCGATTATGAGACAAAGGTTACCATCAACAAGAAGGAATTTTTGAGCTGTATTGACAGAGCTACTCTTCTGGTCAAGGAGGGAGATAAAAAGCCCATTATTATCAATATCACGGATGAATCCATGGAGCTTAAGATAAATTCTATTCTTGGCAGCATGAATGAAGATATCGATATCAGGAAACAGGGTAAGGATTTAATGATTGGTTTTAATCCGAAATTCCTGATTGATGCTTTGAGAGTGATTGACGACGAGGAGGTTGACCTTTATATGGTTAATCCTAAGGCTCCTTGCTTTATCAAGAACCAGGAGGAGAGTTATATTTATCTGATACTTCCTGTAAACTTTACTACCGTCAGCTGATATTTTGTTACAGTTCAGCCTTTGACGCTTCCTTAGATTTCATAGGAATGGAGATTATCATGCAGACAGTTCATATAAAGGATGAATATATTAAGCTTGGCCAGCTTTTAAAGTTGGCAGGACTTGTGGAATCGGGTGTTGACGCTAAGTTTATCATACAAGATGGTCTTGTGAAAGTAAACGGTGAAACGGATACCCGAAGAGGCAGAAAAATAACTGCCGGTGATATTGTAGAATGTAATGGTGAATCCGTTCAGATTACAGGACCGTAATGATATGAAAGAGTGTATTTTTTTATGATAATAAAGTCATTAGAACTGGCAGATTATAGAAATTATGAATTTCTTGAGCTTGCATTCTGTGAGGGTACAAATATCCTGTATGGAGATAATGCTCAGGGAAAAACAAATATTTTAGAGGCTGTATATGTTGCAGCCACTACAAAATCTCATAAAGGCAGCAAGGATAAGGATATCATTCGTTTTGAGAAGGAAGAGGCGCATATAAGAACCTATATCGAAAAAGAAGGTGTGGGTTCCCGAATCGATATGCATCTTCGCAAAAATAAATCCAAGGGTATCGCTGTAGACGGTCAAAAGCTGAAAAAAGCAGCGGATTTGCTTGGATTATGTAATGTCGTTTTTTTCTCGCCCGAGGATTTGGGTATTATTAAAAACGGTCCATCGGAGCGCAGAAGATTTGTGGATATGGAGCTTTGTCAGCTTGATAGCTTTTATCTCTATAATTTAAATCATTATAATAAAATTGTAAATCAGAGAAATACCCTTTTAAAAGAAATGTACTTTAATCCGCAGTTGGAGGAAACCCTGAATATCTGGAATATGCAGCTGGTGTCTTATGGCAGCAAGCTGATAGAGAGACGCAGATTATTTGTGGAACAATTAAATGAAATCATAGGAGAAATCCATGATAAGCTGTCCGGTGGTAAAGAAAGCTTATTGATAAAATATGAGCCGGATGTTTTGATAGAAGAATTTGAGAGTGCGCTGATTCGGAATCAAAGCAGGGATATCAAAGCAAAAATGACTTCTGTTGGCCCGCACAGAGACGATTTTTGTTTTTTAATAGGAGATACGGATATCCGTAAATTTGGTTCCCAGGGACAGCAGAGAACTGCAGCCTTATCTCTTAAGCTTTCCGAGATAGAATTGGTCAAAAAGATAACGAAAGATACGCCGGTATTGCTGCTTGATGATGTATTGTCTGAATTGGATAATAGCAGGCAGAATTATTTATTGAACAGTATAGGCAATATTCAGACGATTATTACCTGTACCGGACTGGAAGAATTTGTAAATAACAGATTTGAGATAGACAGAATATTCAGAGTGTCAAACGGAAAAGTATCACAGTTGAATAGCTGATAGAGAGCAGCAGAATGTGAGGAATAATGAGCGAAGAAAATATGAACAATACAGTCGTTGAACATGAATATGGAGCAGACCAGATTCAGATTTTGGAGGGTTTGGAGGCTGTTCGTAAGAGGCCGGGAATGTATATCGGAACAACCTCCAGCAGAGGGCTTCATCATCTGGTCTATGAAATTGTAGATAATTCCGTGGATGAGGCCTTGGCAGGATTCTGTGATACTATTGATGTAACAATCAATGAAGATAATTCGGTTACGGTTATAGACAATGGCCGTGGTATTCCGGTAGGAGTTAATCATAAATCCGGACTTCCTGCTGTGGAAGTGGTATTTACGATTCTTCATGCAGGCGGTAAATTCGGCGGCGGGGGATATAAGGTATCCGGCGGTTTACACGGAGTGGGCGCATCTGTAGTGAACGCTTTGTCCAACTGGCTTGAGGTTGAAATATGTCAGGACGGAAAAGTTTATAAGCAGCGCTATGAGAGAGGACATGTATGTTATTCCTTAAAGGAAATCGGAACCTGTTCTCCGGAAAAGACAGGTACAAAGGTTACTTTTCTGCCTGATAATACGATTTTTACGGAGACGACGGTCTTTGAATTTGATGTGCTGAAGAGACGGTTAAGGGAAATGGCTTTTCTGACAAAGGGTCTGCGTATTATTTTAAGGGACAACAGACAGGAACAGGTAATCACGACAGATACCGGAAACGCTCAGATAAATGAACTTTTGGAACGGGCGGAGAAGGACAAACAGGAAGAAATTGATTCTGTGGAAGCTGTTGTTAATCCTGTAGAAAACAGCAATTCTATAGTTGCAAATAAAGCTAAAACCGGAGGAACAATAGGTAAGTCTCATATGATTACTCTGGAGGATGGCCGTAAGCAGAAGGTGATAGAATTTCATTATGAGGGAGGAATCAGGGAATTTGTCTCTTATCTGAATAAGAGTAAAACCCCTCTTTATGACAATATTCTTTATTTTGAAGGTGAAAAAAATCATGTTTATGTAGAGGTCTCTTTTCAGCATAATGATTCCTATAATGAAAGCGTATTTAGTTTCGTAAATAATATCAATACGCCGGAGGGCGGTACCCATCTGCAGGGCTTTCGAAATGCTATTACAAAAACCTTCAATGATTATGCCAGAAGCGCTAAGTTATTAAAGGACAGTGAGCCTAATTTATCAGGGGAGGATATCAGAGAAGGTCTGACGGCTATTATAAGCGTAAAGATTGAGGATCCTCAGTTTGAGGGACAGACGAAACAAAAGCTTGGAAACAGTGAGGCCAGAGGAGCTGTTGATAATATTGTGAGTGAACAGCTTACATATTTTTTGGAATTAAATCCTTCGATTGCCAAGTCTATCTGCGAAAAATCTATTTTGGCACAGAGAGCCAGAGAGGCTGCCAGAAAAGCCAGAGATTTGACAAGAAGAAAGACTGCGTTGGAGGGTATGGCACTTCCCGGAAAATTGGCAGACTGTTCTGATAAGGACCCTAAAAAATGTGAAATCTATATTGTAGAGGGAGATTCTGCAGGAGGAAGTGCAAAAACTGCCCGCGCCCGCGCCACACAGGCTATCTTGCCTCTTCGGGGTAAAATCCTGAATGTGGAGAAAGCAAGACTGGATAAGATTTATGCCAATGCGGAAATTAAAGCTATGATTACCGCTTTTGGCACCGGTATCCATGAGGATTTTGATATTGATAAGCTTCGTTATGATAAAATTATTCTGATGACGGATGCGGACGTGGACGGCGCTCATATCAGTACCTTACTTTTAACCTTTATTTATCGCTTTATGCCGGAGCTTATTAAACAGGGTCATGTATTTTTGGCAAAGCCTCCTCTCTATAAGCTGGAAAAAAATAAGAAAATATGGTACGCCTACAGTGATGAAGAGCTTGATAGTATTTTAAAGGAAGTGGGCCGTGACCAGAGTAATAAGATTCAGCGTTATAAGGGACTTGGCGAGATGGATGCAGAGCAGCTTTGGGAGACTACTATGGATCCGGAGCGCAGAATTCTGCTTCGTGTGAATTACGATAAAGAAACAGAATCCGAATTGGATTTGACCTTTACCACATTGATGGGTGATAAGGTAGAGCCGAGAAGGGAGTTTATAGAGGAAAATGCCAAATTTGTAAAAAATTTGGATATCTGATGTTTTAATTATAGATATAATAATTATTACAGTTAGTATAAGTAAGGAATATATATATGGATAACGAAAAAAATATTTATGATTTTTTGACGGGATTATATAATCGGAAAGGACTGTATGAAAAATATCAGGAATTGTCGAGTAGCTCTGTCGTTCATTTTATGTTTCTTGATTTAGATAATTTTAAGACTGTGAATGATGTGTATGGGCATAAAGCTGGAGACGAGCTGTTAATTAGTGTTGCTAATATTTTTAAGGAATGTGGAAAGCACGCTGTGACGGCCCGTCTTGGGGGAGATGAATTTGTATTATTATTTTCAGAATATAAGTCCAGGGAGGATTTAATCGACACAGCAAATCATATTTTGTCTGAAATTAATAATTGCAGTAAACAGAACGGTTTTCTGACGGTAGTGTCCGTAAGTATCGGTATTGTTTATCATGCAAAAAATCATACACTTGAGCAGCTTCTTGAAAAAAGTGATATGGCTATGTATCAGGCAAAGCAGAACGGTAAAAGCTGTTATATATTTTATAATGATATGGAAGAAAAAATTCTTCTGGAAAAAGAAATGGAAGCATTGTCAGAAGAGGCAATCAAAAAAGGCAGATTTAAAATATTTTATGAGCCCGTGCTTCATATGCAAAATTCCATATTAATTGAGTCGAGAGTTTGTGTTCGTTGGATGAAGGATGAAAATACCATATGGGATAGTAAAGATTTTAGACCTCTATTTGAAAAAAATGATTTTATCAAAAAATTGGATTATTATACTTTTGAAGAAGTTTGTAAAGATTTACAGGAATTTCATAAGTCGAATGATAAATTATTAAAATGGAGTATTCAATTATCCAGATTATTGTTTCTGGATGAAAGCCTGGGCTTTCATCTTCAGGAAATTATGAGGAAATATCATGTAAAGGCAGAAGAATTTGAACTGAATCTGGAGGAAAGCACTTTTGGTATTCGCAGTACGGACAGATTGATTCAAAATATAGAAGCTTTAAAGAAGCTTGGTTTTTCTATATCTATTATCCATTTTGGAGAGGATTTTTCATGTTTGCGTTATCTGAGAAATCTTCCTGTAGACAGTATTAAGTTTGATGAAGTATATTTAAAAGAAAATCTTTGTAACAGTAAAGGCAGACAAATTGTCAAGACATTAATTAAGCTTGGTAAGGATCTTAAGCTTCTGGTAGTCTCTCATGGAATTGAAAATAAAAAGGATGTCTTTTTTTTAAATGGCTGCGGATGTGATGCTGCAAGCGGCGCTTTTTATTCAGAACCTCTCACCTTTTTGCAATATGTAGAGATTGTAAAAGAACATATCGCATTCCAGGATAATAGAAAAGCGTTTCCTTTTAAACAGGATATTTCTACAGAGGATGGTTCTGTTACGGGAGAATTTCACGGAGAAAATATAAAGTTTGTACCAGGTATCAGTGATAAATGGGGAGCTATATCCTTTCCAGGGGGAGATGCTTCCTGTAATGTGATATCTCTTCCCGGAAGTTTGTTTTATAGTAATAGTTACACGATAGCATTTTGGGTATATGAAGAAAAAATAAATATATGGGCCAGTGTTATTTATATGAGATATTTGGGAGGTTTTGGTTCTTATGTGCCTAATATAGGAATGGGCCAGAGTGTTTTTCGTATCAATGAGGACATGAATGTTAGTGTATGGCATGATACAACTTGTAGAGAAATTCCTCTTCATAAATGGTATTTTGTAGTGGTTACTTATGATAGCTTTAGTGAATTTGTAAGATATTATATTAATGGCAGAAGGGCAGGATATCGTGTGGAAGTACCTACTTTAATATCCTGCAGACAGGTTATTTTTGGAGGGGATCCTTTTCAGAAATCCTTTGAAGGTCGTATTTCTGCATTTATGGTGTATAATTCCGTTAAAACGGACGAAGAGATTGAAGCATTGTATAATTCTTTTTTTGACGAGCCGGGTTTTTGCGGAGAAAGAGAAGATTTTTGGATGGAAATTAATTAAATTTTTTCTATGTGTAATGGTAAGTGTATTTTCACTTACCATTTTTAATTTGTCTCTATTTTTGTCCCTTTTCGGAAAAGTGTTCCCATTGTTTAAAATTCAAATTATTATAAATTATTTTTATTTTAAATATAATAATAAAGACATAAATTTCTATTTTGTCTATAATTTGTTGCTGCGCCTGCGATAGGATTTCTTTTATTTATGTTTTATCCTATTTTTTTTCTTTTTTGACCAGTCTTACAACCTGGAATGGGGAAAAGGGATTTGCGGGAATGTTAAGCCGCTTCTGTGGATTGGATAATGCTGTAATCCATCATGAAGGAAAAATTTATTTGACTTATTATTAATTACTCAAGAAAATCTGAATTTAGGAAACCACTTATTAAATCAACATTTCCTTAGATATCCAAGCCTTTCAGAAATTCTATAATTATCTCAGTGCATTCTTTCGGCTTCTGCTCATATATCATATGATCTCCACCAATACACACCACTTTGCAGTTACCAAGTTTTTCTGTGTATGGAAAGATGGTTTCTTGTCTGACTTGTTCATAATTGTCAAGAATTTCTTTTATCACTTCATCGCTGTATTGAGTAGACTGCGGCTGTATATCCATGTCATTGATTTCTATCTGACGGTTTTTCCATATATGATACTCAAGTATATCTTCCTTTGTTTCAAATCCCCAACTTGCACAGATATAGAGCTTCGGCACATCATTTGTGATAATACCGTTAAATGCATTCTGTGCATTTTTGGCAAGCAACCCGTCCTCTGAAATGGGTGCAACCGAGTCGAGCGTCATATACATAAGCGCATCTGCAAGCTCTTGCTCTTCCTCTGTAAAATTATCGGAATACAGATAAAAATAATTTCGCAGAACATATCTGCTTAAACCCATTTTTGTAAGAAATGCAAGGACTTTATTTTCTATCCCCACATTGTAAATCGGTGAATCGTCAAATGCTGTCGCACTCAACTGGCTACCATCCACGAAAATGACAGATTCTATCTCCTCAGGATAATGGCTTACCCAATATGTTGCATACGCTCCTCCAATAGAATGCGGCATAAGGATATACGGTGCTTCAATATCTGCATTTTTCAAAGCCTTTCGATAATCTTCAACTATGTATTCAAGCGTCATTTCGTTGTTAGTATCATCGCTGAAGCCATAGCCCGCACGGTCAACGAACACTATAAGATTATCCTTTTCAAGCGGTGCGGTCATCTGTCTCATAGCTACAGGAAAATCGCCTGACCCAAGACCTGCCATAGCTATGATAGTATGCTCACTGTTTTTATTACCGAAGCTTGCAACATTTAGGCAGTAGTCACCTACTGAAACAGGGTTATAATACCCCTTTTCCTTTAACAGCTCAGTCTCTCTGCTTGTTTTTACTCTGTGAAATATGAAAGTTCCAGATATAAACAGCACGACAGCAGCAAGCATTATAATTAACGCTCTTATTATTATCTTAAAAACTTTTCTTTTTTTCATTGTATACTCCTAATTTCAAATTTGTACAAGCAAGCTAAGTGCCTGCCCTTTAACATAAATTGTACCATAAAATAAATCGGGCTAAAAAAATGATTGAAATGCTTTCTTAATTTCTCTGTAAATTTGATTAGCAAAGAAAGAAAGACAGACAAGATAGAAGCTGTTATAATCTTATTAAAAACTTCAATTGTTTTGCCTGCTGGTAGCATAACAATCAAATGACCCGGTTCGTGAAATAGGATATAAAGTATAATTACAAGTATTGCTCATAGAGGCAAGAGCATGTTTTTTATTGCAAAACCTCCTGATTTATAATAGGACTGTAATTGATTCTCACATCAATATCCTGATTGTAATTACCGAAATTTTTGCCGTACAGGGTAAGTCCTCCCACATATTGTGAATCCTCTTCTACTTCCAGCTTTAATTTAATAGTGCTTCGATAATCAAAATGGAAGTCCTTCAGGGAGACTTCAGAAACCTGCAGACCGTCAATAAAGGTTCCTTTATGATTAATCATTAAAATTTTTAACAGTCCATATTGATTCCAGTTTGGCTGCCACCAGTCCGGCGTAAAAATGCCCTTTACATTCCCGAAATCACCGGGGCTTGTCCATACGGCTATCTTTTTATCGTTTAACTTAAAGGAAATATCGGAGGGCCAGATATCATTTGTACCCGGAGCTTCAGAGCCGATTTCCAGAGACACCGAAATCTGGTCGATTTTCTGACCGGAGGGTATGAAATTCGGTATGACATATTCAATATAACCCTTGGTGAACCAGAGAATATCAGCGTTATATTTATCGGGATGAGCAAAATATCTTGTATCGTCCACTTCGCCGATTAAAGCGGTGGAGGAGGCCATGCCACAAGTGGGATAAACCTTGTAATCACTGAAATGTCCCACCCTTAAGCTGGTCAGATAGGTATTTTTATACTTTTCCTGACTCTCTATATCAATTAAAATTTTGTCTAAATAAACAGAGCATTTTTTTTGATTACCATGTCCCAGAGATTCGCTGGAAATACTGATTAACCCGCAGTCCTCTAATTTCTTAATATGGCTTGTCAGAGCGCCATTGCTGATTTTAAGCTGGCTTGCCAGTTCATTTAAATTCATTCCATTGCTTTCCAAAAGAATCTTAATGATTTCAATTCTGATTTCTGAGCCAAGAGCTTTGAAAATTTCCAATCCCTCGTCAAGTGATTTTATGTGAAGCATAAATTCCTCCGTTGTATTCCAATAAATCCGATGGGTCGATTGATTCATCGAAATATAATTATATATGGTAATAAATGTGTTTATCATGCCTTGATTATTATAACATGAGGAGTTCTGTTAAGTAAATTCAAAAAATAAAATAATGGTAATACATATTTAAATATGATATAATTATACATAGCTGTGATGAATAATAAAAGAAATATATAGCACAGACTCGACTTTGGTATTGGAAGAATTTGCCTTTTTAGCTATAATATGAATAATGGCATTGTGATTGAGAAATGTCTGTATAGGGGATATATGGTTATTATTGTTTTATGATAATCTCTTATTGCAGGACAGAAAGAGGAGCTATGAACGACGATATTTTTGATAAGAACCCGGAACAGGAAATCGATAAAATTCATGAGGTAGATTTGAAGGAACGGATGGAAACCTTCTACATAGACTATGCCATGAGCGTTATCGCTTCCCGTGCGCTCCCAGATGTGAGAGACGGACTGAAGCCTGTACAGCGCCGGGTACTTTATTCTATGATAGAGTTGAACAATGGTCCCGATAAGCCTCATCGTAAAAGCGCGCGTATTGTCGGCGATACCATGGGTAAATATCATCCTCATGGAGACAGTTCTATTTATGGTGCGCTGGTAAATATGGCGCAGGAATGGTCCACCAGATATCCTCTGGTAGACGGGCATGGCAACTTCGGTTCTATGGATGGTGACGGCGCCGCTGCTATGCGTTATACGGAGGCCAGGCTCTCTAAAATTTCCATGGAGCTTTTAGCTGATATCGGCAAAGATACCGTAGATTTTGTACCGAACTTTGATGACACGGAAAAGGAGCCTGTAGTGCTTCCCAGTCGTTATCCGAATCTTCTGGTAAATGGCACTACCGGTATTGCAGTAGGTATGGCTACGAATATCCCTCCCCATAATCTTCGGGAAGTAATAAATGCTGTGACAAAGATTATCGACAATCGTGTCCTGGAGGACAGAGAGACGACAATAGAAGAAATTCTTCCTATTATAAAGGCTCCTGATTTTCCTACCGGCGGCCTGATTATGGGCACCAGAGGCTGCGAGGAGGCATATCGTACCGGCAGGGGTAAAATCAGAGTTCGTGCGGTAACTAATATTGAGACATTATCTAACGGTAAAACTCAGATTGTGGCCACAGAGCTGCCATATATGGTAAACAAGGCGAATCTGATTATCAAAATTGCAGAACTGGTTAAATTAAAGAAAATAGACGGTATTACAGATATTCGTGACGAGTCAAACCGCGAGGGTGTGAGAGTTGTCGTTGAGCTTCGCAGGGACGTCAATGCCAATGTCATTTTAAATCAACTTTACAAGCACACGCAGCTGCAGGATACCTTTGGTGTAATTATGCTGGCGTTGGTAAACAATGAGCCTAAAATTATGAATCTCCTGGATATGCTGATATATTATATCAGACATCAGGAGGAGGTAGTAACCCGCAGGACAAAATACGATTTAAATAAAGCCGAGGAAAGGGACCATATCTTACAGGGTCTGTTGAAAGCCTTAGATTTTATTGACGAGGTGATTTCCATTATCCGGGGCAGCCGTATGGCCCAGGAGGCCAAGGAGAAGCTGATGGAGCGCTTTGAATTGACGGAGGTTCAGGCTCAGGCGATTGTAGATATGCGTCTGCGTGCTCTGACCGGCCTGGAGAGAGAAAAGCTGGAGAATGAGCATGAGGAACTGGAAATCAGAATAGGAGAATTAAAGGCTATTTTGGCTGACGAGAAGCTGCTGCTTGGCGTGATTAAAGAGGAAATAAATATCATAGCCGTAAAATATGGTGATGACAGAAGGAGTAAAATCGGGTTTGACGAGTTTGATATATCCATGGAGGATATGATTCCCAGAGATAATACGGTGATTGCCATGACAAGTCTGGGTTATATCAAGCGTATGACGGTAGATAATTTCAAATCCCAGAACCGGGGTGGCAAGGGTATCAAGGGAATGCAGACGATAGAGGATGATTATATTGAAGATTTGCTTATGACGACGAATCATCACTATTTGAATTTCTTTACCAACAAGGGCCGCGTATACCGTATGAAGGCCTATGAGATTCCGGAGGCCGGCAGAACGGCCAGAGGTACGGCGATTATTAATCTTCTGCAGTTGATGCCCGGTGAGAGAATCACGGCCATGATACCGATTAAGGAATATTCCGATGAGAAAAATCTTTTCATGGTAACAAAGAACGGTACGGTAAAAAAGACTGCATTGAGTGAATTTTCCAATGTGCGTAAGAATGGACTGACTGCTATTAATTTGAGAGAGGATGACGAGCTGATAGAGGTAAAGACGACAGGCGTGAAAAGCGAAATTTTCCTCGTCACAAAACAGGGTATGTGTATCCGCTTTAAGGAGACGGATGTGCGTGTGACCGGCAGAAGCTCTATGGGCGTTATCGGTATGAATCTGTCTCATGGCGACGAGATTATCGGTATGCAGCTGCAGACTCAGGGAGATTCTCTGTTGATTGTCTCTGAAAACGGCCTTGGAAAGCGTACTTATCTGGATGAATTTACCGTTCAGAAGCGTGGCGGCAAGGGCGTAAAATGTTATAAGATAACTGAGAAAACCGGTGATGTGGTGGGTGTTAAGGCTGTTCGGGATGACCATGAAATTATGATGATTACTACAGAAGGCATCATTATCCAGCTTCGCATGGAGGATATCTCCACACTGGGGAGAATTACATCCGGGGTGAAGATGATGGATTTAAAGGACGGCATCAAAATAGCCAAGATAGCCAAGGTCAGAGAGAAGGTATCCAACGGAGACCAGGAGTTTGATAATGTGGAGGACGCTCTGGAGAATGTTCAGGAGGAGCCGGAAAGCTTTGAGGAAGAATCAGTGTCCCCTGAGAAAGAGGAATAATTTTATAAGATTATCATGCAGAATGAATAAAAATGATGTAGAAAAAAGTAAAAATTTATCATTTAACCAAGTAGCAATTTTATTTTAATTGTGATAGAATTTGACATGGTTTAGGAAGAAGCGGGGTAAAGGAGAATTTTCCCAGGAAATATATCTCCCTACACCCGCTTTTTATCGTCCGGCAGAATCGCAGAGAAACGATAACGCCGGCGCCTGTTGTATGAAAGTAAAGATATTTGAGAGGATTATTATGGAAGCTTATTTAGTGTTTAAGGATTTAGCGATTATTGTAATTTTTGCAAAGATATTTGGTATTATTGCCAGGAAATGTAAGGCGCCCCAGGTGGTGGGAGAAATCATTGCGGGTCTGATAATAGGCCCCAGTATTTTGGGACTGGTTCAGCAGACGGATTTTCTGGTGCAAATGGCTGAGGTGGGCGTTGTGCTGTTAATGTTTTCTGCCGGCCTGGAGACAAATCTGAAAGATTTGATGAAAACCGGTCCTATTGCATTTCTGATTGCCTGTGCAGGCGTGTTTGTACCACTGGCGGGAGGAAGCCTGTTATATATGGGCTTTTACGGCATTGCGCCCTGGGGCTCGGAGGAATTTTATAAAGCGATATTTATCGGTGTGATTATGACGGCGACCAGCGTCAGTATTACTGTACAGTCGCTGAAGGAGCTGGGGAAGCTTAAGGGGAAGGTTGGTACCACTATATTAAGCGCCGCTATTATTGATGATGTTATCGGCATTATTGTGCTGACCTTTGTGATTGGGTTTAAGAGTCCGGATTCCAATCCCGGCAGGGTTGTCATTTCTACCTTGTTGTTCTTTGTATTAGCCGTGTTGGTAGGATTTATTCTGTACAAGATATTTAAAAAGCTGGATAATCGTTATCCGCACACCAGAAGAATTCCCATTCTGAGCTTGGCTCTGTGTTTTGCCTTTGCCTATATTGCGGAAGCCTGGTTTGGTATCGCGGATATTACCGGCGCCTATGTGGCGGGTATTATCCTTTGTTCTATCCATGACTCAAAATATATTGACGAAAAAATTGATATTAATTCTTATATGCTGTTCGGTCCGATATTTTTTGCCAGTATCGGATTAAAAACCAACATTGATAATATAGACAGCAGTATTCTGTTCTTTGCCGTCGCTTTTGTAGCGATAGCGCTTATTTCAAAGATTATCGGCTGTGGGCTTATGGCGAAGCTTTGCAGATTTAACATGGAAGATTCTCTGAAAATAGGCGTGGGTATGATGACCAGAGGCGAGGTTGCTCTGATTGTCTCTCAAAAGGGATTGTCCGTGGGTTTGATGACGCCGGTATATTTTACGGCGGTTATTCTTTTGATTATTGTCTCCAGTATTTCCACTCCCATTATTTTAAAGATATTGTACTCCAGGGATAGTTGATTCATTGTCTGTTGAAATGAGGAGGAAAAGCATATGCAGATTTCAAGTCGATTTACGATAGCGCTTCATGTGTTTGCGTGTATAGATACATTTCAGGACAGCCATAAATTGACCAGCGATTTTATTGCCGGAAGTGTTAATGTCAATCCGGTGGTTATCCGGCGGATATTGCAGCAGCTCAAAGCGGCGGATTTGGTAACTGTGGCAAGGGGAACAGGCGGCTGTAAGATAGCTAAGCCTCTTAAGGATATTACGTTTTTGGATGTGTATAATGCTGTGGAATGTGTAGAAAGCGGAGAATTGTTTCATTTCCATGAAAATCCTAACCCAGACTGTCCTGTTGGCAGAAACATTCATTATGTATTGGACGATAAATTGAAACGCATTCAGAATGCAATGGAAAATGAAATGACAAAAATTACTATTGCAGATGTTATTGCTGATACGAAAAAAGGATACAAGAATAAGAATGATTAGAGTTTTCCATATCTGATTAGGGTATGGAAAATTTTTTGAAAAAATTTTGTTGTAACTGTTTACATTACAACTAGAAGATGATATATTCTGATTGTAACAAAAACAATTACAACAAAATCACAATGAAAACAGGAGGTAATTGAAATGAAAATTGCAGTAGTTTGTGCGAATGGGAAAGCGGGGAAATTGATTGTTAAGGAAGCTGTGGATAGAGGTGCAGATGTAACGGCAGTAGTCAGGGGAACAAATCAGACAGCGGCACAGAATGTGATCAGTAAAGATTTGTTTGATTTGTCAGAGGAAGATGTCAAAGGCTTTGATGTCGTGATTGATGCTTTTGGGGCATGGACAGAGGATACACTTCCGATGCACAGCACTTCTTTAAAGAAGTTATGTGATATTCTCTCCGGTACAGATACCAGACTGCTGGTAGTCGGCGGCGCAGGCAGTCTTTACGTTAATCCGGAGCATACAGCCTGTGTATCAGACGGTGCAGATTTTCCGGATATGTTTAAACCGCTTGCGGCGGCAATGGCAAAAGCTCTTGG
>JAMOZS010000002.1:58970-70791 GCA_023667765.1 Roseburia sp.
TTGTGGCATCCACCCATAAATATCCTTCAAATAGGAGAACTTACAACACATCTGACAACGGGATTTAAACAACAATACACGAAAATATAATGGAAATAAGGAGGGGATTCCTTTTTCAGGGTAATGCAGATTTTGGTGAAAAATATCCAGTTATGCGGGTTTGGTACAGTACACAAATAATATATAGCCGTCAAAGGTAGTAATGTCAATGCAGTTATGGTACATATTATAACTTGCGGAAATAACATTCATATCATCAGCTTCTTGTATTCTAAATTTAAGCATATCTTTCAGTTCCATTAGCTTTTCATTATTTGTTACTAGATATTATAGTTTTTTCCTTTCCCTCATTTTTCCCTTATTAGCACTTGTAATCACAGGGGAAACAATATAAAATGAAATTATGAACAAAACAAAGTTGACTTTCATAAATTTTTTTCAAGGATTGGCGGTAATTTTTATGATAGTTTATAACAATTATTAAATGTCCTCAAATGAGAGGATTAATCATTTCTATTGAAAATATATCCACTAAGTGGTAATATTTTGATATAGGCTATGACTCATAGGTACAAAATATTTTTTAGAAACATATGATTTTATATCGCTATAAAATCATAATTAATTGACGTATTTTAAGATATAGTATATAAAAATTTATCTTAATTACAAATGAAGGGGGATTAATATGTATAAATATAAGATATTCCGATATATTTTTCGTGCTTTCAATTTAATCATTTATGCAGTTGTCGCATCTGTAGTAGTTATTGCTATCTCTAATGTAATTTATATTTCTGATATTATGAATTCCATTTTTCATGGTTATTTCATGGATTCAAAGCGTTCCCTTTTGCTTGCTGCTTTTTTATTAGGAAACATGCTATTTATCTTATTTTTTAAACTTATAAGTAAGAAGGAAACGGAGGCTCTTTTATATTATATATGTGATTTTATAATTAGAATCACCTTTTCAATTCCGGTATCATTTATTGTTTTTTATTTTTTGTTATACCGTTTTATGGAAAAGTGGTTTATAACAGCTACTTCCCAAGCAATAGTATTCTTGATATTATTTGCAATATTTGATTATTTAATGCGATGGCAGATTAAATTTCAGTTAAAGGTTAATTACTTTAAAATACATGACAGAGTATAAATTTTCTGATAAGCCCCTTTTGCCCTTAAACTTTCCCAAACAATCCAACGGCTTGTTTTTGTTACTGAACTCTCACTATGTGAAGGTGAACATTTATTTTACAGCCTTTGGAATGATTGATATTCCTATCGAAAAGGATATCCAAGCGACAATTGCGGAAATACGGAAATAATCCGCAGGAGTTCAAATTCATAGCATAGCAAAAAGATACAGCGCAGCATCCTTTTCAATACTGCACCGTATCTACTACATAATTACTTCCTTATAGGGCTTGCCTGTTTCTGAGACTTCCCTTCCTGTTCCTCTTTATTTCACTGTCACAGCATCAAGCCTCACAGCCTATACCAGCTCCAGTACAACCTCTGTAGCTGCATCGCCCTTACGCTGGCCGATTTTAATGATTCTGGTGTAACCACCCTTACGGTCCGCATACTTGGGCGCATACTCGTCGAAAAGCTTTGCAACCAGGTCTACCTCTTTTGTGTTTCTCTTTCTTCCTGCTGCTTCCTTGGGAACCTCTACCACAGGATAGAGAACCTTAACCATCTGATGTCTTGCATGCAGTCTGGAAGGCATATCCTTCTTGATTTCCTTCTCTATGGACTCAAACTTGGTAACCTTCTTGCCGTCCACAACTTCCTTTACTCTCTTACCGTCCTTATCCTTCAAAGGCACCTTGGCTGTAACCTTGACCATCTCGAAGTTATCCTTTTCTTTAACAGCCAATGCTATCAGTCCCTCTGCAATTTTTCGAACTTCCTTTGCCTTTGCCTCAGTGGTAATAATTCTGCCATTGTGAATCAATGCGGTTACCTGATTTCTTAACAGTGCCTTTCTCTGTGAAGATGTTCTGCCGAGTTTTCTGTACTTTGCCATAATTCTATTCCTTTCTCCATTCATGGGGACATCCGGCCACGCTCTTTGGACTTACTTACCGAATGCGTTATGATTTTCCATTTAGAGATAAACCCTTGTGCGCTCTTTGGACTTACCACTCGAGTCATATCCAGTTTATATTACATTTCACCGACTGTCTTAACCCTCGTCACTGGGATTTAACTGCAGCCCCAGTTCCTTCAGCTTAGCAAGCACCTCTTCCAGAGACTTACGGCCCAGATTACGAACCTTCATCATATCCTCGGAGGTCTTGTTTGTCAGTTCCTCTACCGTATTGATACCTGCTCTCTTCAGGCAGTTATAGGAACGAACGGACAGCTCCAGCTCATCAATACTCATTTCCAATACTTTTTCTTTCTCATCATCTTCCTTCTCAACCATCACCTCAGCGGTTTTGGCATTTTCCGAAAGGTCGATAAAGAGACCCAAATGCTCACTAAGTACCTTTGCAGCCAGACTGACTGCCTCATCAGGCACAAGCGTTCCATTCGTATATACATCCATCGTCAGCTTATCGAAATCCGTAATCTGACCAACTCGGGTATTCTCTACCGTTACATTGACTCTTTCTACAGGAGTATAGATAGAATCAACTGCGATTACGCCAATGGGAAGGTCGTCATGCTTATTCTTATCGGCACTTACATAACCGCGGCCTCTGGTAAGCGTCAGCTCCATATACAGCTTGGTATCCTTGCCGCTCAAAGTAGCAATCACCAGGTCGGGATTCAGAATCTCAATATCCTGATCCACCTGAATATCGGAAGCCCTTACAATGCCCTCGCCCTCGTACTCAATAAAAGCCGTCTTTGTCTCGTTGGTGTCGCTGTTGTTCTTGATAGCCAGACTCTTAATATTCATGATGATTTCAGTTACATCCTCTTTAACGCCGGGAATCGAACTGAATTCATGCAGAACGCCTTCTATCTTAACTTGACTTACTGCGGTGCCGGGCAACGAAGAAAGCATAATTCTTCTCAGGGAATTTCCAAGTGTAATACCGTAGCCTCTCTCTAAGGGTTCCACTACGAACTTACCATACTTTTTGTCTTCAGAAATCTCAGCAACCTCAATATTTGGTCTTTCAAAATCAAACACAGTAAATACCCTCCTTTTACATATACAAAAAGAATGCGCAAAAGCGTATTCTCCCAGACGAATATAGTCTTTCCTGAGCGGCCGCATCGGCCGCCCAAAAAAGACCTTTTGTCTTTTACTTGGAGTACAACTCGACGATAAGCATTTCGTCTACGGGAACATCAATCATCTCTCTCGTAGGAAGATTCTTGATGGTTCCTTTCATGGCCTCAATATCAACATCCATCCATTCAGGCACCAGTCTGCCGCCGGTAATCTCAACAATATCCTTATATCTCTGTAAGGACTTTGCTTTCTCTCTGACTTCAATAACGTCACCGGCCTTGATTAAGTAAGAAGGAATATTTACAACCTTGCCGTTCACGGTGATATGCTTATGGTCTACCACCTGTCTGGCTTCTCTTCTGGTTCTTGCGAAGCCCATTCTGAACACTACGCTGTCCAATCTGCTCTCCAGCATAACCATCAGATTTTCACCGGTCATGCCCTTCATTCTGTCGGCCTTCTCATAATAATTTCTGAAAGGCTTCTCCAGCACGCCATAGATAAACTTAGCCTTCTGCTTCTCGCGCAGCTGAAGGCCATATTCACTTACCTTCTTGCCTGCTCTTGCAGAGGTTCTGTTAGATTTCTTGTCATATCCCAAATAGGAGGGCTCAAGACCCAGGGATCTGCATCTTTTTAATACGGGTACGCGATTTACTGCCATTTTACTATTTTTCCTTTCTTGTCTGTTTACAACGTCTCTCTGACGCCTTCTTCCAACCTGTCACAGGTTTATTATACTCTACGCCTCTTGGGAGGACGACATCCATTGTGAGGTACAGGAGTCACATCACAAATGCTCACTACCTCCAAACCGCAGGCAGATAATGCTCTGATTGCTGCCTCACGTCCTGAGCCGGGACCCTTTACAAATACATCAACGGATTTCAATCCATGTACCAAAGCAGCCTTTGTAGCTGTCTCAGCTGCCATCTGTGCAGCATATGGAGTAGATTTCCTTGAACCTCTAAAACCAAGACCACCGGCACTTGCCCAGCTCAATGCATTACCTTCGGTATCAGTCAATGTAACAATGGTATTGTTAAAAGATGACTGAATATGTGCCTGTCCGCGTTCAACGTTTTTCTTTACGCGCTTCTTAGCGACTTTCTTTGTAGCAACCTTTTTTGCCATTTTAAACTAACCTACTTTCTCATATAAATTTACAGTTACAGTATAATCATTACTTATTTCTTCTTGTTTGCAACCGTTCTCGAGAGAACGTCACTTATGGTTACCTATTTCTTCTTGTTTGCAACCGTTCTCGAGAGAACGTCACTTATGGTTACCTATTTCTTCTTATTCGCAACAGTTCTCTTGGGTCCCTTACGGGTCCTTGCGTTGTTCTTGGTATTCTGACCGCGAACAGGAAGTCCCTTACGATGGCGAATACCACGGTAACAGCCGATTTCCTGAAGTCTCTTAATATTAAGAGCAACATCTCTTCTCAAATCACCCTCTACCATCACGCCAAGCTTTTCAATAGCCTCACTAATCTTTTTGACTTCGTCGTCGGTAATATCCCTGACTCTGGTATCGGGATTCACACCGGCCTCAGCTAACAGCTTATTGGCAGTCGGTCTTCCGATTCCATAGATATAGGTTAAACCGATTTCAATTCGTTTTTCTCTAGGTAAGTCAACACCTGCGATACGAGCCATTTACGTTTCCTCCATTTTCCTTGCGTTTCTCGCATTTTGCGGAAATTCCGCTACAGTCCATACTGCCGAAACTCCACAGCACATTCTGTTCTCATATGGTTTTCATATGGAATGCGCCTTACGTACATTGGTCTGTTATTGTACGCGTATTCAGTTACTAATTGATTGGGGCTCTCACCCAACCGGACGCTTTTGACACAGTGTGCCATCCGATCTTTCCACCATAGTGGTATCAACAAGTAATCTCCCGCAAGCCCTGTTCGCCTCGGAAAGCATGCTCTCCGAAATATATGTTAAACGATGTATTACACCGTCTCAGCCGCACATAATAAGCAGACAAGAACTCACATACCTGACCTTCCAATCAGGTGGTGATTATCCCTGTCTCTGCTTATGCTTCGGATTCTCACAGATTACTCTGATGCGTCCTTTTCTTTTAATGATTTTGCACTTCTCGCAAATTGGTTTTACTGATGATCTAACCTTCACGTTAAACCCTCCTTTCAAAAAAGACCGTTTTACATTATAACATAGCCCTTCCACGTTTGCAAGCTATTTTTTTGACTCTGCTGCAGTTCAGCCATGGAATGATTTGCAAGCTGTGCGTGGGTGCTTGCACACGAAGCACGGATTGTGAATCATTTCATGAGCGGAGCGCCCTCACATGAAATAAAAGATGAGCTGCACAGCGGCAACGGAGCAGTTCCGTCATTCCGCCTTTCTTTTCAGGCGTCTGCCTTCCTGCACTGTCTGACAGCCCCGATGCTGATACAGCAGAGGGCCATCGCCGCAATACTGATAATACGGAATGTGAATCTGGCATGAAGCGCCGAATGATGCTGCACCACGATAATCCACACAAAGGGAATACAAAATACAATTGCAAACAGGAATACCCTTGCAAGCACCGGCTTAACGCCAACCTTCCTCACAGCCACAATCACCGCTGCCAGGGCCGCAATGCCAAGCAATACGGCTCCTATTCCATAAACGGCCGAGTCATATTCCTGTAAATTCAAAGATATGGTATAAAAACCTCCATTCAGGCGGGGACGGCCTCCAATGACCTCTGTCCTGCCCAAAATGGACCACAGCGCATCCTTAATGGTTCCGGTATGCAACGTAATGTCGGCAATCACCCACTTCAAAGCCCACATTCCTGCATAACCCACGCCCCAGCTGATACTGTAGCCTGTCAGCTTCTTAAGGCTGCCGCCCATGCGCTCCCCTTCCTCCATCAGGAAATAAGCACATAGAGGAAATCCCAATGTCACAATCGGATAGGTCAGGAAATCAAAATAAGCGGTCAAAATTCCAATGAGTAAAAACAGTATGGCATATCTGCCATTCTCTTTCAGCCAATCATGCCGGGACAATATCACCAGCAGCGCTCCCAGCATAATCACATTACACACAGCCATGGTCAGAGACGCCATCACAATTATCGGCTTCATATAGAAAAATCCTGCCAGAAGAGCAATCCCAATGCCAGCCTGCCTCTTCTTCACGGCCAATATCACTACTGCCGCAAGCATCATCAGCTGTAGTACCGCTCCCAAAATCACCAGCTGTTTCCAGGAGAACAACAGCATAAGCGGCTTTAAATATATCAGATAGCCATGCCAATATCTCGCATAGGTATAGGTATACACCTCGCCCTCCCATGTCTGCGTACAATAGGCCTTCAGGGATTCCTCCGGCGTCCAGAAATCCGGATTCAAATCACTGTGATATACCCACATTGCCTCCTCAAAGGCGTTTCGCTCCTCCCGGCTCTCGATGGCATTCTGCACCATAATAGCGTCCGTATAAGTCTCCTTATGCCCCCACAGATAACGGGAAAAGCTTCCCTCCTCCATATCCTCTGCAGAGCGAATCATGTCGTCCAGCGAAACCGCCGCTTTTCGGAACATAGGCTTCGTGGGAATGCAGAATGCCAGCGTTAAAAGGAGCGTGCCCGCCAGCGCGCTGATTGGCAGTATCACCATGACGCGTTTTAACCAAGTGACTAAAGCATCCTTCATCCTTACTTATCTCTCCAGATAATGCGCCCCTTGCTCAGGTCGTAGGGAGACAGTTCAAGAGTTACCTTATCGCCGGGAAGAATACGAATAAAATTCTGACGCAGCTTTCCGCTGATATGCGCAAGCACGCGATGACCATTCTCAAGCTCTACCTGAAACATGGTGTTGGGAAGCTTCTCTACAACCGTTCCTTCAATTTCAATCACATCACTTTTAGACATACATTTCCTCCATACTCATAATTCAACTTGTTTGCTATATTGCCTGATTTCGTATTTGATTTCCTCATCAAATATCTTTTCCTGCGCCCATTGCGCTCCGTCCTGTCCCTGTTCCAGCTTATGAAGCAGCTCCTCATTCACTTTACGATTGATAATCTGTATATGCTTTTTTTTCTTTTTCTTGGGCTTTGCCAGCGTCCTTATCCTGCCGTCACACAGAAGGACATACTCTCCTTCCTCCCTCAGAACGACATACAGCTTCTGTTTATCATGCCCGGCCTTAGAGGTTGCAAAGCTTCCTACCATACTGTTTTTCCTCCTGTTGCCCTCATCGCTGTCTTCCGCTCTCAGGAATAAAGCGTCAGAATTTCCGGTTCTCCGTCGGTTATCAATATGGTATTCTCATAGTGAGCCGACAGAGAACCGTCCTCTGACACCACTGTCCAGTCGTCATCCAGCCATTCCACATCGGCTCTTCCCATATTTACCATAGGCTCCACGGCCAACGTCATTCCCGCCTGAAGCTTCAGGCCTCTTCTCCTCTGGGCAAAATTAGGTATCTGAGGGTCCTCATGGAGACTGGTTCCGATTCCATGTCCTACCAGCTCCCTCACAATACCGTATCCGTAAGGCTTAATATAAGCGTCAATGGCATTGGATATATCATATAAGTGATTACCTGCCTTTGCCATACGGATACCTGCAAAAAAGCTTTCCCTGGTAACATCTATCAGCTTCCTGGCCTCAGGACTGATTTGTCCTACCCCATGGGTACGGGCCGCGTCGGAATGATATCCCTTATAAATCAGGCCCGCATCCAGGCTGACAATATCTCCCTCCTGCAGAACACGGTGCTTTGTGGGAATACCATGCACCACCTCATCATTTACGGAAACACAGATACTGGCGGGATACCCGTTATAATCCTTAAAATTCGGAATACACCCCAGCTTCCTGATAAGCGTATCGCCCAGAACATCGATATCCTTTGTGGTCATTCCGGGACGAATACTCTCCTCCATCTCCTTGTGTACAATCCCAAGAAGTCTGCAGGATTCCCTCATCAGCTCTATCTCACGTTCAGATTTAATTGTTACAGCCATTTTTATTTCCTTTCATGGGGCAGAGCTTATTACGCTCTTTCACCCAAAATCGCAACGATTGCCGCAAACACATCCTTCATATCTACCGTACCGTCCACCGTTCTAAGCACTCCCTTAGCCGTATAAAAATCAATCAAGGGCTGTGTCTGGTCATGATAGACCTTCAAACGGTTCAGCACGGTCTCCGGCTTATCGTCATCACGCAATACCAGCTCTTGTCCGCAGGTATCGCAAATGCCCTCCTTCTTGGGAGGAATGTGCTCCAAATGATAGGTGGCGCCACAGGAAAGACAGGCCCGTCTGCCGGACATTCTCCTCACGATATTCTCGTCCGGAACATCCACATTGATGGCATAGTCAATTTTTTCACCCAGCTCCTCCAATGCCTTATCCAGAACCTCTGCCTGAGGAATCGTTCTGGGGAAACCGTCCAGCACATAACCGTCGGCACAATCGGCCTGGGCCACTCTGTCCAACAGTATCTTTACAGTCAGCTCATCGGGCACCAGCTGTCCCTGGTCCATATATTTCTTTGCTTCCCTGCCCAACTCGGTGCCGTTCTTGATATTTGCTCTGAAAATATCTCCGGTGGATATATGAGGAATTTGATATTTTTCGGCAATCATCTTAGCCTGTGTGCCCTTACCCGCGCCGGGAGCGCCTAACATAATAATCTTCATAAGAAACCTCCTTTAGACTTTCGCTGCTTTACTTTCTATTGATAGCCGCAAGACCCAAATCAGGGCCGTCGGCACAAGCAAGTATATCCGAACAACTTTCATCGTTCGGATATAACTGCATATATATGTCACTTTTCGTTTAGTCCTCTAAAAATCCTTTGTAATTACGAACCAGCATCTGGGACTCAATCTGCTTCAAAGTCTCCAGGATTACGCTTACAATAATGATAAGACTGGTACCGCCAAAGGACACGCTGGCGCCGAAAATACCATTAAAGAAAAACGGTATAATGGAAATAATCGTGAGGCCTACTGCGCCAATGAACACAATATAATTTAATACCTTATCCAGATAATCGCTGGTAGGCTTACCGGGTCTGATACCAGGTATAAAGCCGCCCTGTTTCTTCATATTGTCCGCAATCATCAGCGGATTAAAGGTAATGGATGTATAGAAATAAGCAAAGAAAATTATCAATACAATATATACCACTAATCCGATAGAATAGATAAGCTCACTGGGCTTACACCAGTTATCAGAATTTAATCCCTTTAAAATGTCTGCCCATATTCCCGTGCCCTGATAATTCAAAAAGGTACAAACCAGTATCGGCAGCTGCATCAGAGACTGTGCAAAAATAACAGGAATAACGCCTGCCGTATTCACCTTCAGAGGAATATTGGAGGTCTGTCCACCAACCATCTTCCGCCCCTGTACCTTCTTGGCATATTGTACGGGAATTTTACGGGTAGCGCTGTTCAACAACACTACCAGCACTACCATGCCCACGATTATGGCCACGATGATGACTGCAGCCAGCACGGCTGTAGCAGGCGCCTGGCCGCTAAACACAAAGCGACCGAACAGACTTGCTATATCCTGAGGCAGCCTCGAGAGAATATTGATTACCAGGACAATAGAAATACCGTTTCCCACGCCCTTCTCGGTAATCTGCTCACCTATCCACATTAAGAAGGCGCTGCCCGCTGTAAGAGCGGCAATAGCAGTAATTACATTTAATGCGGTGAAGCTGTTCAAATAACCCTGATTTCCAAACCCAATGGCCATTGCCGTAGATTGAATCAATGCCAGCGCCACAGTCACATATCTGGTAATAGAAGCTATCTTCTTTCTACCATCCTCGCCGTCTCTCTGCATTTCCTCAAGCTTGGGAATTGCAATGGTGAGAAGCTGCATAATGATAGAAGATGTAATATAGGGGTTAATACCCAATGCCAGAATAGCCATGCTACTGAAAGAGCCGCCTGTAATCGCATCGAAGAAACTAAAGGAACCAGCTGTGTTAGACATAAACCACTGTTTAAAAACTTCAGCATTTATGCCCGGAGTAGGCAGCTGTGACCCGATACGAATCACAACCAGCATAGCCATGGTATAGAAAATCTTTTTTCTTAAATCCTTAATCTTAAATGCGTTTTTCAGTGTTGTAAGCATTACATCACCTCTGCTGTTCCACCAAGTGCCTCAATTTTTTCTTTTGCGGATGCGCTGTAAGCATCTACCTTAACATCGAGCTTCTTGGTCAACTCTCCATTTCCAAGTATCTTTACGCCATCCCTGGGATTCTTGATAATACCTGCCTCTATTAAAGTGTTTACATCCACAGTTGCGCCGTTTTCAAAGCGCTCCAAAACGCTTATATTGATAGCAACGATGTCCTTTGTATTTCTATTGGTAAAGCCTCTCTTGGGAATACGTCTGTATAAAGGCATCTGTCCGCCTTCAAAACCGGGTCTGGGCGCTCCTGAACGGGCTTTCTGACCCTTGTGGCCTTTACCTGCGGTCTTGCCGTTGCCTGAACCATGTCCACGGCCTCTTCTAAAATTATCGCTTTGCTTAGAACCTTCAGCGGGTCTTAAATTGGATAATTCCATTTCTAACACCTCCTTATCTACTATACTTCTACTTCTTCAACTTTTAATAAGTGTCCAACCTGGCGAATCTGACCTCTTGTAGCTTCATTATCAGGAAGAATGATGGACTTACCAATTTTACGAAGTCCCATAGACTCTACTGTCGCTCTGTTCTTCGGCACAGCGCCAATCGTGGACCTAACCAGAGTAATTTTTAATTTCTTGTCTGCCATAGTAATCTCCTTTCTTAAGCCAGAATCTCTTCAACAGATTTGCCACGGTTTCTTGCTACCTCTTCAGGAGACTTTAACTGGCTTAAACCGGTGATAGTAGCCAGAACTACGTTCTGCTTATTGTTGGAACCCAAAGACTTTGTACGAATATTCTTGATGCCTGCAAGCTCACAAACCACACGGGCAGGACCGCCTGCGATGATACCGGTACCTTCGGGAGCCTTCTTCAAAAGGACATTTGAAGAGCCGTACTTACCGATAAAATCATGTGTGATGGAATGATTCTCATCCAAAGCCACCTCTATGATGTGCTTTACTGCATCTTCCTTTCCCTTACGAATCGCCTCGGGGATTTCAACGGCCTTACCAAGTCCGGCGCCCACATGACCGTTTCCGTCGCCTACTACAACCAGAGCGGTAAAACGCATATTACGTCCACCCTTAACGGTCTTTGTTACACGCTTAATGGTAACAACCTTATCAGTCAATTCCATCTGGCTTGCATCTATGATTGTATGTTTCATGGTGTATTCCTCTTCCTTTCCTAGAATTCCAAGCCAGCTTCTCTGGCTGCATCAGCTAATGCTGCGATCTTACCCTGGTATATAAAGCCGCCTCTGTCAAAAACAACTTCTTTGATACCCTTCTCGACTGCACGCTTTGCAATCACTGTTCCCAAATATGCTGCTGCTTCAACGTTATTGGTCTTTGTAAGCTCTGCCTTAATCTCCTTCTCAAGAGTGCTGGCTGCCACTAAAGTTTTCCCAACTGTATCGTCGATAATTTGAGCATACATATGATTATTGCTTCTGAATACTGCCAGAC
>JAMOZS010000002.1:70891-121912 GCA_023667765.1 Roseburia sp.
CTCCAGCCGCTTCTCCGCTACCTCCTTAAGCAGCTTATCCCGCCGGTACATCAGGAAAGCATAGGCCGTACGATTAGAGCGTCCCACCCTTCCTCTCAGCTGATACAGCTGGGAAAGCCCCATATTGTCAGAATCATGGATAATCATGGTATTTACATTGGAGATATCCAGTCCGGTCTCAATAATTGTGGTAGATACCAGCACATCAATCTCTCCGTTAATAAAATCATACATGATTCTCTCCAGCTCCTGTTCCTTCATCTGACCATGGGCAAAGGCTACATTAGCCTCCGGCACAAGAGCCGCAATCTGAGCGGTGACATCCGCGATTTGATGAACCCTGTTATAGACATAATATACCTGGCCCTCCCTGGCCAGTTCTCTGGAGATGGCTTCCCGCACCAGCTCCTCATTATACTCACACACAAAGGTCTGTATCGGCAGTCTGTCCTCAGGGGCCTCCTCCAGCACACTCATGTCTCTGATACCCACCAGACTCATATGCAGCGTACGGGGAATAGGCGTCGCCGTCAGCGTCAGCACATCCACATTCTCCTTCAGTTTCTTTATCTTTTCCTTATGCGCCACGCCAAAGCGCTGTTCCTCGTCAATTATCAGAAGCCCCAAATCCTTGAATTTCATATCCGCCGACAATATTCTGTGGGTGCCGATGACGATATCCACCTGACCCTTTTGCAAATCTGCTATGGTTTTCTTCTGCTCCGCAGCGCTGCGGAAACGGCTCATAAGGTCCACCCGCACCGGAAAATCCTTCATACGCTGTGTAAAGGTAGTATAATGCTGCTGGGCCAAAATGGTGGTAGGCACCAGATATGCCACCTGCTTCCCCTCCTGTACTGCCTTAAAAGCGGCGCGAATGGCAATCTCCGTCTTTCCATAGCCCACGTCTCCGCAGATAAGTCGGTCCATAATCCTGCCGCTTTCCATATCTGCCTTGGTATCGGCGATGGCCGCCAGCTGGTCCTCAGTCTCCTCAAAGGGAAACATCTCCTCAAATTCCTTCTGCCAGACCGTATCCGGACCATAGACATAACCGGGCGTCTGCTGCCGCAGCGCATAAAGCTCCACCAAATCCTTCGCCACCTCATTTACCGCAGAACGCACCTTTGTTTTTGTCTTTTCCCAATCCTTCGTTCCCAGCTTATTCAGCTTCGGCTTCCTGGCCGCATCCGCTCCCGCATATTTCTGTATGACATCCAGGCCGGTGGCCAGAATATATAAATTTCCCCCGTCCCGATATTCTATCTTAATATAGTCCTTTACAACCTTCTCCACCTCTACCTTCTCAATCCCCCGATAGATTCCGAGACCATGGCTTTCGTGGATGACATAATCCCCTACCTTCAAGTCGTTAAAATCACTGATTTTCTGCCCCTGATAGCTGCTTTTCTTTCTCTTCTTCTTTTTCTTTTCCGCCCCGAAGATATCGGTCTCCGAAAGCACCACAAACTTTAAAAAAGGATATTCAAACCCCCGGCGCACATGACCGTATACCGTCAGTACCTCCCCGGGAAGAACCTCCCTCATAGGATTCTCACTGTAAACTCCCGCCAGCTCCTGATCCCGCAAATCCTCCGCCAGCCGCTTCGCCCTGGTACGAGAACCCGATAACAGAAGTACTCTGAACCCCTTTTTCCGGTATTGCCCCAAATCCTTTACCAACGCCTCAAAGCTGTTATTATAGGGCGCCACATTTCTGGCGTTGATATCCATCTTTGTCACAGGCTTAAAATACCCGCTTCTGCCGTCCATGGTGGCGATTGTCACCACTGCGCCCGCAAGCACCTTCGCCGCCACCTGCTCCCCGCTGCACAAAATATCCGTCTGTCCCGGCAGGATATAGCCCTTATTCAGTCGCTGCTCCATGCTCTCCCGAAACTCCAGCTCCACGGCGTCCGCCTGCTCCTTCACACGGCCGGGCTCCTCGATAAAGAAAGCCAGACCCTTCTTTTGGGGCGTCTCCTCCAGCATCAAAAGCAGCTCCGGCAAGGTTAATGTCTCTTCATAAAAATAGTGGATATAGCTTTCCAGATTGATTTTACTGTGGAATTCCAGCAGCTGCTCCTGCAGCTCCTGAAACTGCACCGAGACCCTGTGCGCCTCCTCCGTCAGAAACGCCTCTCTGAAGCGTTTCTCCTGCTGTAACGCATCCTTCTCTATTCTGGCCAGTCCCTCCTCCAGACGCTCCTTCGACAGTACAAATTCTGTGGCCGGATAGACGGTAATACCTTCCAGCTTCTCAATAGAACGCTGACTTAGGATATCAAAGCTTCGAACAGACTCCACCTCATCCCCCCAGAGCTCTATACGATAGGGATTCTCCTCCGTCAAATCATAAATATCTATAATGCCGCCCCGTATCGAAAACTGACCGGGGCTCTCCACCTGATAAGTCTTTTCATACCCCATATCCACCAGACGTCTGGCCAGGCTGTTTTCTTCTAAGCTGCCGCCCTTCTCAATTCTTATCATATCCTCCTTCATATCCCACAACACCTGCGGCGTCATAAGCGCCGCATAGGTGGTGACAATCGTTAAGGGCTTTCCCTCCAGAAGCCTGCGCATGGTTCGTATGCGCTCCCTGATAAGCTGATTACCATGAATATCCGCCTGAAAAAAAATCAAATCCTTGGCAGGGTATAGCATGACATTCCTGTCATAAAACTGATATTCCTCATAAATCTCCCTGGCTTTAACATCGCTGTAGGTAATGATAAGCTTTCGCCTCAGACCATCGGACAGACCATAAATCATATGGAGCTTCTGAGAATCCACACAGCCTGTTAAAGCCACAGGGGTCTTTTTCTTCCCCATGGCCTCTCTGATTTCATCATATTGTGCCAGCTCCTTCAGCGGAGCAAGTAATGCCTGCATTCCATGCCTCCTACTTTTTCTGATTATATTGATTCATGGCTGCCTCCGCATCCTGCGTGATAATCATACGAATCGCCTCAGCCGCCCTTTTAGCCGCCTCGTCCATTATCTTTCTCTCATCCGCGGTGAAGTGTCCCAGCACATAATCCACCAAATCGTAATTCTCAGGCTTCTCACCTACGCCTATGCGAACTCGTACAAAGGTATCGTGTCCCAAATGGGCAATAATATTTTTCAGCCCGTTATGCCCGCCTGCACTTCCCTTCTTGCGAATCCGAATCCGCCCTACATCCAGACTGATATCGTCCGAAATAACAATTAAATTTGTCCGTTCTTCCACCTTATAATAGTCTGTCAGCTCCCGAATGCTTTCACCGCTTAAATTCATAAAGGTCTGCGGCTTCGCCAGAATGCACTTCTGCCCGCCGATATATCCCTTGCCGATTACCGCCCTGTGCTTTCTTTCCAGCACGGCAATGTTTTCTTCCTCCGCCAGTGTGTCTATCACATCAAAGCCAATATTATGCCTTGTATTACCGTATTCCCTGCCGGGATTCCCAAGTCCTGCGATGATATACATTGTTAACCCTCTCTTCCGCGCCGTTTCCTGCGTATCCTGCAATGTTTCCCTAATTTTTTATTTTCTCATTTTTTTCTCAAAAAAGCAAGAGGAGAGAATGCCCGCCTCCGGACAATCTCTCCTTTTTGATTCTCTTACTTGATTCTCTTATTTAATTCTCTTACATTGTTTTCGCATTACTTCGTTTTGTATGTTTTATAGTCTCATTGTTTTTAATGGTTTCATGCGGGATTTGCTTCTATGTCTCCGGCTCCCCCAAGACCCTTTGATAATTCTTCATGATAATGTCCTGTATACAGTCCCGGGTTTCAGAATTAATCGGATGCGCAATATCTCTGTATTCGCCGTCCGCCGCCCTCTTGCTGGGCATGGCCACAAATAACCCTTTCTCGCCCTCAATCACCTTGATATCATGTATCACAAACACATCATCAATAGTAATGGAAACGATTGCCTTCATTTTTCCTTCCCGAGTCAATTTACGAACCCGAACATCTGTAATCTGCATTTCGCCATCCCCCTTTGTATTTTTTCCGTATCAGATAACGTATCTCTCGTTACGTTCTACTACTATCTTAATAGCTCCTTCACCTACAAAGCGAGAATTGGCATGTATCGTATCATGGCTCTCTACAATACAGTTCTCAATATAGGTATTATCTCCAATGTACACATCATTCAGAATAATAGAATTCTTAATCACACAATTATTGCCCACAAAGCTTTTCTTGAATATGACGGAATTCTCCACTACACCGTTAATAATGCAGCCGCTGGAAATCAGGCTGTTCTTTACGCTCGTCCCCACATTATACTTCGCCGGAGGCAGGTCGTCCACCTTTGAATAAATATCAGGATACTGCTTGAAGAAATAATCTCTCACCTCAGGCTTGAGAAAATCCATATTCGTACGGTAGTAATCCTCCACGGTAGCGATATTACGCCAGTAATTCTTAATCTTATAGCCTACAATGCGTTTTACATCCTTATAGCGTACCAGAATGTCCCGGACAAAATCGTAACGGTCCTCCTCCGCGCACTTTTCAATCATCTCAATCAGCAGACGTCTGCGCACGATATAAATACCGCAGGAAATAGTATGGCTCTTAGCCTGAAGCGGTTTTTCCTCAAACTCCTCAATGCGGTAATCCTCATTCATGCGCACCGTTCCATACCGCATTACATCCTCACCCGGCTGCATATCCTTGCACACTACGGTAAGGTCCGCCTTCTTGTCAATGTGCCACTCCAGCACCTTTCCAAAATCCATCTTGTAAATACAGTCGCCGGAAGCTATCACAACATAAGGCTCATGACTGTTTTTCAGGAAATTGATATTCTGATACATGGCGTCAGCCGTGCCCCTGTACCAGTTACTGTTATCGGCAGTCACCACCGGTGTGCGAACCTCCAGGCCGCCCTGCTTACGTCCGAAATCCCACCATTTGGAGGAATTCAAATGGTCACTCAGGCTTCTTGCATTATACTGCGTCAGTACCGCCACCTTCTGAATATGAGAATTGGACATATTACTCAGGGTAAAATCAATGCTTCTGTAGCTGCCGGCCATAGGCATGGCGCTAATCGCGCGCTTCTGGGACAGCTCCTTCATTTTGTGGTTATTACCGCCTGCTAAAATAATCCCGATTGCTCTCATTATTCTTCACCTGCCTTAATCAAAGTTTTTCCGCTTGCAAGATAGGAGTTTTCATAGTCAGCAGCCGTAGTAACTCCAAAAATCACCGAATTCTTGCCTACAGTGATACCGTCGGGAATCACGCTCTTTTCACCGACTGTCACAATTCCCTGATTGTAGATATGAGGAGCCGTGTCGTTGGGAACCTCTTCTCCTATGCCCAATTTCACATAATTGCCGATTTCCGCATTCTCCGCTACAATCGCTTTATATAACTCACAGTTATCTCCTATCCGCGTGTGATTCATAACAATGGAATCCCTGACTACCGTGTCCTTTCCAATCGTCACGCCGCAGCCAATCACCGAATTATATACCTTTCCGTAAATTTCGGTCCCCTCGCCGATAATGCTGCGCTCCACCACACTGTTCTCCGCCAGGTACTGAGGCGGCTGGATTTCACTCTTCGTATAAATTTTCCAATATTCCTCATACAGATTAAATTCCGGCACAATATCAATCAACTCCATATTGGCCTCCCAATAGGAGCTCAAGGTACCTACATCCTTCCAATAACCGGTAAACTCGTAAGCATACAGAGGGGAACCCTTCTCATGGCAATAGGGAATCACATGCTTACCAAAGTCCAGAGCAGGCTGCTCTGCGTTAGCCACCAGCGCATCTTTCAGGGTTTTCCAGTTAAAAATATAGATACCCATACTTGCCAGATTGCTTCTGGGGTGCTCAGGCTTTTCCTCAAAATCCGTAATGCGTTTATTTCCATCCGTAATCATAATACCAAAACGGCTTGCCTCCTGCATGGGAACGGGCATAACAGCAATCGTTACCTCGGCTCCGTTTGTCTTATGGAAGTCCAGCATCACCTCATAATCCATCTTGTATATATGGTCTCCCGACAAAATCAGAACATATTCCGGATTAAAGCTTTCCATATATTCGATATTTTGATAAATTGCATTTGCAGTTCCTGTATACCATTCACTGTTTGCACTCTTTTCATAGGGCGGCAGCACCGTTACGCCCCCGATATTGCGGTCCAAATCCCATGGAATACCTATGCCTATGTGTGTATTCAGCCTGAGAGGCTGATATTGTGTGAGCACACCCACCGTGTCCACACCCGAATTAATACAATTAGACAACGGAAAGTCGATAATGCGATACTTTCCTCCGAACGATACGGCAGGCTTAGCCACCTTGGAAGTCAATACTCCCAGCCGGCTTCCCTGTCCTCCGGCCAATAACATTGCTATCATCTCTTTTTTAATCATGTCATCACCTCTATCTAGCCTTCTGGTTATTTTATAGTATCCTAAGTATATCACAGAAAATGGAAAAAGTGAACAATTATCTACATGAAAATTGAATTTTGAGTATTTTTTATATCTATTATTTACATATTTTCCTTTTTTTCATTTAATATTTTGTAAATTTATCCCATGACAGATTTTTTTCTTTATTTTTCCCTTGTACAGTTGTAACAGTCGTAACCATACTTCATTTAATATTTGTTTTTTCCCGGTAATATGTATATAATGTAAGTAGTTGTATAGAACCAACTATTACCAAAATAACAAAAAAGGATGTGTTGTTATGTATACATTAGATTTCAGTCAGCCGGGTTCTCTCTACTTTGCAGGAATTGGCGGCGTCAGCATGAGCGGCCTGGCAGAGGTTCTCGCCGAAGCCGGCTTTCGTGTATCAGGCTCTGACCGCGCCAGAAGCCCTGTCTGTGAGGCGCTTAAACAAAAGGGGATTACCGTATTTTATGGACAAAGGTCCGAAAATATTACTGATGATATCGATTGCATGATTTTTACCAGCGCAATCAGGGAAGATAATCCCGAATTTATAGCCGCCCGCAAGAAAAATCTTCCCACGCTGACACGGGGACAGCTCATGGGGCAGCTCATGAAACGCTACGGCATGCCCATCGGCATAAGCGGCACCCACGGCAAAACTACCACCACCTCCATGATAAGTGAAATCCTGCTGAAGGCGGAAATGGACCCCACTGTTTTTGTGGGAGGTATGCTAAAATCCATCGGCGGCAATCTGCGTATCGGCCGCTCCGATTTTTTTGTGACGGAGGCCTGCGAATATACAAACAGCTTTTTAAGCTTTTGTCCCAGGGTGGGTATCATCCTGAATATTGAGGAGGATCATCTGGACTTTTTTAAAGACCTGGCAGACATACGGCATTCCTTCAAGGAATATGCCGGGCTGCTGCCTGCGGACGGATGCCTTATCATAAACGGCGATATCGAGCGTCTGGAGGAGATAACGGAGAATCTCGCCTGCCGTGTCATTACATTTTCCGTCTCCTGCAGCGGAGATTACACCCCCGATGATATTACCTATGACCAGTGGGGGCATCCCTCCTTTACCCTGCGCAGTCCGGGGAAGCCCCCAAGACGCTTTACCCTGAAGGTACCCGGCCTTCATAATATCGGCAATGCCCTGGCCGCCATTGCTCTGGCGGATTTTCTGGGAATCGACAACGCCTTTATCTCCGCTGCGCTGGAGGCGTTCTCCGGCACGGACAGACGCTTTGAATACAAGGGCAGCATCGGAGGCGTCACCGTCATTGACGATTATGCTCACCACCCTTCGGAAATCAGGGCCACTCTTACTGCGGCAGGAGAAATGCCCCACCACACGCTGTGGTGCGTATTCCAACCCCATACCTATACCCGCACCAAAGCCTTTTTAGAGGATTTCGCCCAGGCTCTGTGCCTTGCGGATAGGATTGTTCTGACAGATATTTATGCCGCCAGAGAAACCGATACTCTGGGAATCAGCTCCGCGACCCTTCAGGAGAAAATCAAAGCACTGGGAAAGGAATGCGATTACTTCCCCACTTTTGATGAGGTTGAAAATTTTCTTCTGGAAAATTGCACAAACAATGATATGTTGATAACTATGGGGGCAGGAGACGTTTACAAAATCGGCGAAAATCTGCTTGGCAGATAATTATCCACATTTTCCACAGCCAAAGAACCGCCGACCTGCCCTTCTTCGGCTGTGGATATTTTTTTCGCCGCCTATCTCTCTTACCTCCCGGGAAATATGTTCTGCCACATCAGAACAGGCTTTTATTTCCACATTTTCCACATTTTCCACATCCCCCCGGACAAGCCGGCTCCGCCAGGGCTTTCGGGCAAATTGACTATTTCTTTTTTTTATCTCCTGTGCTATACTTGCCTTGGTTTGAGAAGGCTTTGAACAACGGGCAGGCAAACCGTATAAGGGTTGAAAGGTTGTGTTGATATGGCACGTTTAACAATTTATAAGGATAGTTATGTAGATTCCACCGTGGTATCCAATCGTTTTATAGACGAATATATGAAAGAGGCCAATGATGCACAGCTGAAAATCTATCTGTATTTGATTCGCATGCTGAATGCCAGTCAGGCTATCAGTGTGTCCGATATTGCGGACAAATTTAATCATACAGAAAAGGACGTGATTCGCGCTCTGAAATACTGGGAGAAGCAGAATCTGATGACTTTAGATTATGACGGCGAAAAAAATCTGGTGGGAATCCATCTCAGGGATTTAAATGCCCCTGCAGATACGGCCTCCACCTGTAATGTGGCGCTGTCTGCATCGGCAACGCCCACCCACACCGGCTCGCAGCCGACCGGTGTCTTAGCAACCGGCGCCGGCGAGGCGGCCGCTTACACCAAGCCAGTGTACTCGCCCGACCAGCTTCGGGAATTCAAAAACCGGGAGGAGACTGCCCAACTGCTCTTTATTGCGGAACAGTATATCGGTAAGCCCTTAACCCCCTCCGAGATGAAATCCATCCTTTTCTTTACCGATGTGCTGCATTTCTCAGAGGATTTGATTGATTACCTGCTCCAATATTGTGTGGACCGGGGTAAAAAGGATTTTAAGTATATCGAAAAGGTCGCCGTCAACTGGGCGCAGGAAGGCATCTCCACTCCCAGGCAGGCACAGCGCTATGCCGGCAAATACGATAAAAATGTATATGCCATTATGAATGAGCTGGGCAAAAACGGCTCTCCCACTGCCAAGGAAATGGAATATATTAACCGCTGGATAAAAGAATACGGCTTCTCTACGGATATTATTTTTGAGGCCTGCGAACGAACCGTACTGGCTACCGACAGACATCGCTTTGAATACGCAGAAGGAATTCTGAGCAGCTGGAAAAAGGAAAATGTGCGCCTGAAAGCGGATATCCGCAGAATCGACGAGCTCTATCAGAAGCGCAGAACCGCTCCCAAAACCGGCGTCGCCAATAAATTTAATCAGTTTGCCCAAAACAGCTATGACTTTGACGCCCTGGAGAAGCAACTCCTGAGCAATTAATCTTTCACAGAGGGGAACCCGAACGTGGCATTAAAACAATCACAATATGAATCTATTATAAGGACTTACGAGCAGACCAGAGAGAGAAACCGCCATCTTACAAAGCAGCGAAGGGAGCAGGTCTACGCGGATATTCCCCAGATGTCTGCTCTGGACGACGAGATTCATTCTCTCGCCCTGGAGCGCACCCGGAGACTTCTGGAAACGGATGCCCCTTCTTCGGAAGGCTTAAGGGAGGACTTTGCCCGGATTGTCAGGCGCAGAAAGGCTCTGCTTCAACAGGCCGGCCTGCCGGAGGACTATCTGGAACCCGTCTACACCTGCTCTCTTTGCAGGGACACCGGTTATTGCGTCAACGAAAACGGTTATAAAGAAAAATGTCAATGCTTCCGCAGTCAGGAGCTTACGATACTCTATGAACAATCTAATATTCAGGATATCATATCCCGCGAAAATTTCTCGACGCTCTCCTACGAATACTGCGAGGGAGAGGATTTGGAGCGTCTCAAACGAGCCGTCAAAAAATGTCTGTCTTTCATAAAGGATTTTGAGACCGACTATCAAAATCTACTCTTCTATGGTACGGTAGGCACCGGAAAAAGCTTTCTCTCGGGCTGTGTCGCACGGGAACTGCTGGAACGGGGCTATTCGGTTATCTATTTCAGCGCAACCGGACTCTTTGAGCTTCTGGCGCGCTATTCCTTTGATAGAAATGCGAAAGAAACTCTTTACAATTTTTATAAAGACCTATACAATTATGATTGCGTTATTATAGACGATTTGGGTACGGAGGTGACAAACAGCTTCGTAACCTCCCAGCTTTTTTCTTTTCTGAATGAGAGACATATGGGCAGAAAAGCCACCATTATCTCCACGAATCTCAACTTAGAAGAACTGAGAGACCGATATTCCGACAGAATTTTTTCCCGAATCACCAGCAATTACACGATTTGTAAGCTGACAGGCCCCGACGTGCGCATGAGCAGAAGCGGCCTGCACCATGTGAAACCATAGAAAGCGAGGATTTTTAAATGAGTAATCGCGAAGAAAAGCGAAATTTAGAGACCATTCCGGTTGGCTCCTTAGGTCTGATTCCTCTGGAGGGCTGTAAGGCTCTGGGAGAAAAGGTAGACAAATATCTCGTCAGATGGAGAGCGGAGCGTGAAAGCGAGCATAAAGACTCCCTGGCTTTCGCCGGTTATCAGCGGGATTCCTATCTCTTACAGACAAAGGTTCCCCGATTCGGCTCCGGTGAAGCAAAGGGCGTAATCCTCGAATCGGTGCGGGGTACAGACCTGTATCTGTTGGTTGATGTATGTAACTATTCCCTGACCTATTCCCTGTGCGGCCACCAGAACCGCATGTCCCCGGATGACCATTATCAGGATTTAAAACGTATTATAGCGGCTGTCGGCGGCAAAGCCAGACGCATCACCGTTATCATGCCCTTTCTCTATGAGAGCCGCCAGCACAAAAGAACCCAGCGGGAATCCCTTGATTGCGCTCTGGCCCTGCAGGAGCTGGTACGAATGGGTGTGGACAATATCATTACCTTTGATGCCCACGACCCCAGAGTCCAAAATGCGATACCGCTTCACGGCTTTGAAACTGTCCAGCCCGCCTATCAGTTCATCAAGGGGCTGCTGCACAGCGAAAAAAACCTCCGGCTCGACTCCCAGCACATGATGGTCATCAGCCCTGACGAAGGCGGCATGAAACGCGCTATCTATATTGCCAACGTACTTGGCCTGGATATGGGCATGTTCTACAAAAGACGCGACTATACCCGCATCGAGAACGGGCGTAATCCCATCGTCGCCCATGAGTTCCTCGGCACCAGCGTGGAAGGCAAGGATATGATTATCATTGACGATATGATTTCCTCAGGAGAAAGCGTTTTGGATGTGGCTAATGCATTAAAGGAGCGCAAGGCGAACAAAATCTTTATTTTCTCCACCTTCGGTTTATTTACCGCAGGGCTGGACAAGTTTGACAAGGCTTACGAAAGCGGCATCATCAATAAGGTTCTGACGACCAACCTGATTTATCAGGCGCCGCAGCTTCTGGAGAGAGAATGGTATGTAAACTGCGATATGAGCAAATATATCGCTTATATTATCGATACGCTCAATCACGACTCCTCTATCAGCGACCTTTTGAATCCCAGCGAAAGAATCCAGCAGATTGTTGCCAGATATAAAACCGAACCACAGGATTAATCTCGAATGCACGGGAGGCAGTCGCCCTTGCGCAAAATCAGCGCTACAGCGACTGCCCCGTTGTCTGATTCGACCGGCCGCCTTTGTTCGCCGGTCTTTTTTTATCTCACTGTCAGCAGATAGGCCAGTGTAAATACCGCCGGCGAATTCCAGTAAATCGTAATTTCATTTAACGAATAACAGTCCACATGGTCCGCATAGCATTTCATGGGCGGCGTGCCCTGGGGAATCAGCCGGACGGCCGTCTCGTCCGCCGGATGCCTGTTAGGGCCTCCGCTGACCATACCGGGAATGCATTCTTCAATGCCATCCTGGTCCGAAGGTCTCAGATGCGGATAATTACAACAGAAATCACCGTTACCCGTCACATAACTGATGCCCAGCGCATTCGTACCCATCAGATAATGCAGCTGCTTCGCCGCATATTCCCTGTATTTTTTCCCGCCCAGAAAATAATCCGCAGCCACAAGCACCATAGCGTTTTTCATCACATTCATATTGCTTCCCCAGCAATAATCTCTGCTGTACATAGCCACTCCATAGCCACATTTATCAGAAAGCGCGCAGAGTCTCTCTGCCTCCATCCGAATATCCTCAAGCAGTCCGTCCTTTATATCAGCGGCCTTCTCCCATCTGCACAGCAGATAGCCCAGTGCTCCCAGTCCCGCAATCTCACCATAACCCATCGCCGTATGAGGAAATCTGCGCTCCAGAAGCCTCCTCATATCCTGCTCATAAGTCTCCTCGCCCGTGAGCGCAAACATCTGCGCCGCCGCCCAGAAACGATTGGAAGCATCATTCTTCTCACCATATTCGCCGGTATTACATTCCTTGGGATTTTCAAAGCCTGTAAACTGCGGGTTTTCCCTGAGCCAGTCATATGCCCGATGGGCTGCCCTCTCCAGTCTTTCCGCAAACTCTTTGTCATACTTTCGATAAATTTCCGCAGCCAATGCACAAACCGCTGCATAATCAGCCGTGGCAATAGAAGAGACAGGAAATACAAATAACTGCTCCAAATCCTCCTCCGGCATGACAAAAGGCGCATGCATTGCCGTGGTCAGCTTATGATACACCCCTCCGTCAGGCGCCTGCATCTTAAGGAACCATTCCAGCTCATATCGACACTCACTCAAAATATCCGGCACTCCGCCGCCGCTCTCAGGAATATTGAGAGACACTTTTCCCAGGGTCTCGGGAACCATCTGCCAGGCATACAATAAATGTCCCAGCGCACAGGCTCCCGCCGTAATATATCTCCCATAATCTCCCGCGTCATGCCAGCCGCCGTTCACCTCTAATACCGTGCTGCGCTCCTCCCAGAGAACCGCATTCCGGATATGGCATTTATCATGTACAAATCTTCCGGCATACCGCTCCTCCAGCCCACAGCCGCAGCGCAGATAATAATACGCCTTCATCAAATCCTTAAATAACTTATCATAAGCCTCCGGGCTGATTTCAAAAACAGCCGAGGTCTCTCCTCCTGCCTGAATAGAATACTTTCCCGGCTGCCTCAGCTCTGAAAAGTCGGCCACATAAACCTCATCTCCGGAATCCTTATCCGGGCCGAAATACCGGGGTTTTCCCTCCATGCATATCGTCCCTGCCTCGTCCAACACCTGAAATACCTCACAGGCAAAAGGGAGTATGGCCGTCTTATTCTGCTCCGGGAAATAACCGGCCTGATTCACCATCACGCGAAAAGGAGAGATTCTCTCATATTTTTCCGTCATAAACTGCCTCCTAATCTGCTTCAAGCTATTTATTCTTTACTTTAAAATATATCTGATAGGGCTCGTAGCCCACCGTGTTCAGCTTGATAAAGCTGATTCCGGGATCCTGATTTTCCGTGCGGTAAAAGGTGCGGAAATCTCCCCATTGTCTCTCTGTGTCAGGGGAAAGCTCCTCCTCCGGTCTGTCCCCCTCCAGATACAGAATTCTCTCCTGCTCGGTAATCCCTGCCAGCACGTCGGGGCCATAACGGAACGCCCCCATTGTCTCGTCATCCGGCAAAGGTATAAATTGCAAACCGATGGGCAGACAGATTTCTATCCAATCCTTATCCCGCCACACCCTCTCAAGCCTCACAAAGCGCTCCGTGTCAGCGGTAACCAGCTCCGGTTTTCCGTTTATATAAACTCTTGCATCCCCGGTAATCCAGTCCGGCACTCTCAGATTCAGCGTAAATGCCGTCTCCTTCTTTGTATGTACGGTAAAGACATATTTCCGAAAATCCGGTTTATTGGCAAATACGCTGGCTATGTCATTGACTGTCTGACGCGCATCATTTACAGAAGAATTCTGGAGGCTGCCGTTCATATAATCCTGTCTTTGTACCAGCGACACCTCCGCCCCGTCTATCTCAAAATACGCCTCCGTATTGGCATACAGGGTAACATAAATATCCTGCTTCTCCTGATAATACATACAGCGGTTTAAGGCGGCGTTGGCCTGCACCATCGTACCATGACAACAGAAGAAGCTGTCCATCTCTCCTGCCCAATCCTTTCTGCTGGCCGCCTTCATGGGAAGAAAATAAGTAAGCAGTCCGGTCTGGGGCATTCCATGCCAGGAATCTCCTCTGAAATAGGCTTGCGCAAGAATTCCGTTCTGCACATTGTATTCTATATAATGCATATATTTCGGTTCCCTGGTATGCCGGAACAAAAATTCCGCCAGACGAATCATATTATAAACCGTACAATGCTCCTGATTCTTGTCACCCAGTCTCGCCTTCAGCTTCTTCATGGGCGTCCATATCTCGCCCTGGGTCTGACCGCCTGTTGCAAAGCTTCCCCTGTCTGTCACAGCACATTTCCAATAGCTGTTTACAATAGCCAGCCACTTCTCCTCCCCCGTCACCTCATAGGCTCTGGCACAGCCCAAAATCTCGGGAATCGTTGTGTTGGCATGCATATTTGTCAGCACATCCTTCCCCTCCAGCAGAGGCTCAAACAGACGACTGCGATAATACCTCTCCAGGAGCGTGCGGTATTTGGTATCCTTTGTAAGGGAGAAAAGTTCCGCCCAAATTTCCAGCATACCGCCTGTTTCCACGTCCAGAATATTGTCAAATTCTTCTTTGGAGTATGTTCCGCTCCACTGATAGAACCAATCTGCCAGCTTATCCGCAATCGTGAGCGCAAGCTCTATCTCCATATGCCGATACACATCCAACAGCCCCATAAACAGCTTATGTATATTATACTGGGGCGCCCAGATGTTTCTCCCCTTTCCAATCCAGTACAGATATTTCTCCGGAATAGGGGCAACCCACTCACCGCCGTTATCCTTCTGGCAGATTTCCAGCTCCTCCACAATGGCATAAGCCTTCGCCCAAAGCTCTCTGTCCCCTGTTTCATGATAACGAATCGCCGCCGCCGACAGCCAATGCCCCAGGAAATGTCCTCTCAGCTGACAGGAAGGGTCCTCCCATCCTCCCATGGCATTTAAATCCATTCCCCTTCCTGATATCCTGCCCGCCTCCAGCAGAAAATTGCGCAATAAATATCGATTCTCCAGCTTCATCAGATAGGCTCTGTTGTCCTCTTCCCTTCTCAACAATTCGCCTTCCCGAAGCACTACCGACTTACCATCCAGTTCCCTCAATACGGTACCCTCCTTTAACCTCAAACTTATATTTATTATACCGAAAACCTTTCCCCCTTCCAATGGCTATCTAAAAAAAAGGATGTTGATTCTTGACTTTTCTCTGATTTCCCGTATAATAAATTTTTGGAAAAGCCCTTAGAAACATGCTTTTCAAAAAACCGTGAGTTCGAGACCTTCCTCACGTAAAACAAAACTAAAGGAGAATAACAAATGAAAAAAACAGTATTTATCGCTCACGCAGCAATTATTGCTGCGCTCTATGTGGCGCTGACTCTGCTTGCCAACGGACTGGGCCTTGCCAGCTATGCCATTCAGGTACGCTTCTCCGAAGCGCTCACCATTCTTCCCTTTTTTACGCCGGCCGCCATACCGGGCTTGTTTATCGGCTGTATCATCAGCAATATCCTGTGCGGCAGCATCCTGTGGGATGTCCTATTCGGAAGCTTTGCTACTCTTCTGGGTGCGGCGGGTACTTATCTGCTCAGCCGAAAGCTGCGAGCAAAAAAAGCTAACCTGGCTGCATTCCTCGCTCCTCTCCCCCCTGTCATTGCCAACACTGTCATCGTTCCCCTCGTTCTGGCCTATGCCTATCATTTGGAGGGGGGCATTCCCTACTTTATGCTCACCGTGGGAATCGGGGAAATCCTTTCCTGCGGCGTATTAGGGCTGGCGCTTCTGAAGCTTCTTCAGAAATACCAAAAATACATTTTTCCTGTATCATAAAGTATAGGCTTCGGCCTGCCTTCGGGCGTGACGCTTCTGCTGCGCCCAAGGCGCTTCCGAGCCCTACTCCTTACGAAAATACGTAATAAAGCTGTTTCCGTTCTCCTCCAGCCATTTCGCGGTGTCGTTCATTCCATTCTTATATAAACGTCCGGTAACCGGCTCAAACAACACCACATTATATTCATTAAAGCCCGTTATCAATACGGCCTCTCCGTTCTTTAACAAAGCCAGCACCGGGATATCCTGATTCACATAATGCAGGACGGAATCCAGATTGCAGCCTGTCAAATCCAATATCTCGACATCCTCCAGATTATCCTGCAAAATATCCAGCACCGTCTCTCCACGCTTCAAAAGATAAGCGGAATTGCGCACCAGCCCCTCATATTTCAGGATGGCGTCCAGGCAGGCGGCCAGGCTCTCGCCCTCCGGTACCTCCTCCGGCTCTCTGATGGCCATAATCTGATTGCGGGTTACCCGATTTCCCTTTCTCCAGATGCTGCTGCCATGACTGTCTACCACTACGCCCGAATTGTTATAGGCCTGGTTTACCGCGTTGGCAGGCGCACTGAAAATACCGCTCACCCCATAAGGGCCATATACATAATAGCGCTGCTGTCCGTTGTCCTCCAACAGGGCCAGATTCCGTCCTCCCTCAAAGACCACTTCCTTAGGCGTCAATATTTGTATACTCTTAGGGTCAATCGTATTGCGTACCTGCAGCTGCACATAGCGTTCATAAATATCAATATCCGCAGTCACAATCACGTTCTTGCCGGTCTCCTGCTGCAGATTACTCATAATATGGTCAGGCATGGCAGTCTGATAGCTGCCGTTCTCTTCTCTCTGCAGCCTCTCCAGCGTAATCTGATTATCCTCCACCGTACACTCCGTCACATAAATACTCTCCTGGCTGTACTCCTTCAGCAGCCTGCCCTGAGAATTACAGATACAGACCTTGTACATCGGAAAGAATATTCTGCCGGAGCTTTCTTCCGTGATATCTTCCTCTCTTGCAATCCCATAGATGACGTCCTCACCGCTGAATCCCAGGGGCCGGATGGCTTCCCCGGACTTCGTCTCTATGGTAATCTGAGAATCCGTATTGAGGTCCCGGATACTTAATTTCCGACAATGGTAAATATCTCCCTCCTGCCAGACCAGTATTCTGTGATTATCCGAAACCTGAATGCTGTCGTCCCGCGTGATATTCACCAGGATATGATAGGTTCTCTCTGTCAAATCAATGCTGTAAATGATATGGTCCAGTACCAGATAAAGCTGCTGTTCCCGATTCAGATAGAGCAGCTGCTGCATCTGAGATTCCAGCACCGAAAAGGCCTTTTCGTAGGGAATGTAAATCAGCTCCTCAATCGTATTCAACGCGCTGTCATAGGCATAAATCTGAATGCCCACTTCCCCCTCATGCCGGCCCCGATTCATGTAGCCGTATACGGCGAAACGCACATTTCCGCCCTCGTCCACATCCAGTATCTTGATATTGTGCTGGTCATAAAAGCTGCGCTCATCCCTCTGCACGGTATTATAAAAGCTGAAAATGACTGCCAGCCTGTTGGTAGTCACATTATAGCTGCACAATCTGTCAGCGGTCTCAAACACCACCACATTACCGTCTGTACTTTCCATCAGTGGAATATCCACCCCGGTAATACCGAAGAGAATCTTGTTGTTGGCATACATATCCTCTACCTCGGGTATCTGAGTCATCGTGCGCTCATAATCCAGCAGGTACATTCTATCCGGCGTATAACGAACGCGATAATACTCCTGTACCCGATAATAGGCAATATCCTTCTGCCCCCTGGTCAATACCATATAATCCATCAATAAGGTGGCTGTCTGATTCGCAATCTCCTTAAGCTGGAGTACCGGAGGCTCGACCTCCTCAATCGCTAAATCTCCCCAGGTAATCTGCTTAAAGCTGCTGTGAATTGTAACCTTATGGAAGGAGCTATTATCCTCCAGCCGGGAATCCGTCTCCAGATATTTTGTCAGTTCTTTGGCCGCCTCCCTGTTATAAAGACGCTGGTGAAAATCCTGTACGAAGAGAAGCTTATCCATTTCATGAAGGGTATCACTCCAGATAATCCGGGTATAGTAACGGATTTCCTCCTTCCCGTCCAACTCCAGCAGAAGAATTAACGCGTACTCCTCATCCTTCTCAATTAAATCCTTCAACGTGATTTCAGCCGTAATCTGTCTGCCGTTTTGCTGATAATCGGACACCTGTGGGTTTTCAATCAAACGACTCCCGTCAGTGCTTCTGACCTCAATGGAAATTCCCGTCACATTCCGTCCGTAAGTATCCACAACAAAAGAAATGTCCCTGTTTTCTCCCAGCACCGTCACCGTATCCCGCTGAAAAGCCACATCCATGGCCTGTCGGTAGCCGTGCAGATGGTTATAGGACACCCCTGCCTTTTCCATGGTAATCACAGGCAGACTTGCCGCCGCCATCTCCATGGTCATATTATTGTGGTCCTTGTTCATGATTCTTCCTATCACCACAAGCGCCACCACAAATGTTATAAAAAAAGTAATTCCTTTGATTACTGTTTTTTTCATATTTGCCGGTTATGATTCCTCTGCCTTATTCTTAAGAAGTCTTTCCAAAGTAGGCGAAATCTGCAGGAACGACTCCAATTCCTCCAGGCCTGTCTGTATTTTTTCCAAGCGGGCCGCAGGGCAGACTGCCCTGCTCTTTACTGCCCTGATAAGCAGATTCTTAGGCGTATGCTCCATATCAATAAACTCCAGAATCTGTGTATCATAGCCCTGCTGCTCCAGCAGTCCGGCCCGTACCGCATCCGTCACCAGCGCAGCCATTCTCTCCTTTAAAAGCCCATACTTCAATAAGGGCTTCAAAAGCGGATTGTCTATCTGACGATTTAACTCATGCTGACAACAGGGAACTGCCAAAATAACCCTGGCTCCCCATTTTACCGCCTTCTCCAGCGCATAATCGGTAGCCGTATCACAGGCATGCAGCGACACTACCATATCTACGCTGTCCGCCCCCTGATAAGCGCTGATATCCCCCTGTTCAAAGTGCAGATTTTCATACCCAAGGCTCTCCGCCAGCCGATTACAATCCGCTATCACCTCTGTTTTCAGGTCTAAACCCGTCACAAGGATATCGCGTCCCCAAAGTACATGAAGATAATAATACATAGCGAAAGTCAGATAAGACTTCCCACAACCAAAATCTATAATACGGATTTGTCTGTCCGTGGGAAGCTCCTCCAACACATCCTCTATAAACTCCAGATAACGGTTTATCTGGCGAAATTTATCATATCTTGCTTTATTTATCCTGCCGTCAGCCGATTGGACCCCCAATCCCACCAGGAAATCCACTACCATGCCATCCTGCAGAATATACCGCTTCCTTCGGTTATGCTCCAGCGAAGCCGCTCTGGCGTCATTTCCGCCCTCAATCGAAGGCGCTGCCTCTCCCTCCCGAACCGTGGGTATTCTTTTTCGGCTTTTTATCGTCATCTTTCCCTTCTTGCCCACCAGCACGGTGGCCTCCCGGGACGTCGCCTTAAGCTCTCCCTGTCGAAAGAGTCTCTGAAGGTATTCCTCTATACGAACTGCCGCATCCGCCTTGGTAAGATTTTCGTGAAAGACCTGATTCCCCCGATAAAGAGTCTCCTGGAAAAAAAGACGTCCCTTTATCAGAACCGGTCTGACCTTCACCTTGGCCGCTTCCTCTGTATTCCGGGAGTTACTTAAAATAATCTGTATCAGTTCCTCGTTCAGCATCTGCTGCAACAAGCTCCTCAATTCATCCATATGTGTCATCACCCTGTCAGATGCCTAAAAGCCTCATTCTATCAGTGCCTCTGCCATGTCTGCGCTTACATACATCATCACATACAAGCACCAGCAGCAGATTCTCCATATAGCGCCACTTTTCGTCACGGCCTTCCTGCTGCTCCTGTGTCATGGCCTCCTGCAGGCCATCCTCCTGCTTTAACATCTCTGTAACTGTCCTTGCCAGTCTCTGAAGCTGATATTTATCCGGGTATTCGTCATATATCATGCTGCCTTCATAATCCAGTTTATCCAATATTTCAGCTACTCTACGCTGATACATCCGCACCTTTGCCGGATAAGTCTGCTGCAGATACTCCATATCTTTTAAAATATCCTGTTCTCTGTCCCCTCCCAAATATCCCGGATACGTCATATAAAAGGGTAAGGGAACATTGTCGGGAAGGGTATGCAGCATTCTGGTTCTAAAATCCATACGCAGTGCCTCATAGTTATTTTCTAATAACATATGCGCACTGCGTATACTCTGTTCCTTATCTCAACACCTGAATACGAGCCATGGCTCTGAGCAGAGCCGTCTCAGCACGGGCAACATCAGTCTCTGAATCTCTGTTCTTCAGACGCTCCTGCGCCCGCTCCATAGCCGCCTCCGCCCGTCCGCTATCAATCTCCTCCGGCCATTCCACAATCTCCGCCAGAATCGTAATCCGCTCCGGCAGAATTTCCACAAAGCCCGCATGCAGGGCGGCCTCCCTTCGGCCTTCCGCCTCACTGATTACCAAGATACCGGGCTTCACAATCACCGTCAGGGGAATATGCCCTGGCAAAACCCCAATCTGTCCCTCCGTAGTGTTGAATTCCACCATCTCTACATCACCTTCGTAGAACACTCTCTCCGGTGTGATGATACGCAACTGAAGCTTTTGGTTATCCATAATGTACCTGCCTTTCAGGAAGAATCGCCTTCAATTATTTTTTGACCTTTGCCACTACATCATCGATGCTTCCTGCATTCAGGAAATAGCTCTCCGGAATGTCATCATGCTTACCCTCCAGTATCTCCCTGAAACCGCGAATGGTCTCTGCGATAGGCACATATTTGCCTTCCAGTCCGGTAAACTGACCTGCCACAAAGAAGGGCTGAGACAGGAAACGCTGCACCTTACGGGCGCGGGAAACCACCAGCCTGTCCTCCTCAGAGAGCTCGTCCATACCGAGAATTGCAATAATATCCTGCAGCTCCTTATAGCGCTGCAGAATTTCCTGCACGCCGCGGGCCGTTTTGTAATGCTCCTCTCCCAGGATTCTGGGATCCAGAATACGGGAAGTGGACTCCAGCGGGTCTACCGCCGGGTAAATACCCAGCTCCACAATCGAACGGGACAATACCGTAGTAGCATCCAGGTGAGCAAATGTAGTAGCGGGCGCCGGGTCTGTCAGGTCATCCGCCGGCACATACACAGCCTGAACCGAAGTAATGGAACCATTCTTTGTGGAAGTGATACGCTCCTGCAAAGCGCCCATCTCCGTCTGCAGCGTGGGCTGATAACCTACGGCCGAGGGCATACGTCCCAACAGAGCGGATACCTCTGAACCGGCCTGGGTAAAACGGAAAATATTATCAATAAAAAGCAGTACATCCTTACCGCCTTTGTCACGGAAATACTCAGCCATCGTCAGGCCTGTCAGGCCTACACGCATTCTGGCTCCGGGCGGCTCGTTCATCTGTCCGAATACCATAGTCGTCTTATCGATAACTCCTGATTCTGCCATTTCATGATACAAATCGTTTCCCTCACGGGTACGCTCGCCTACCCCCGTAAACACGGAGTAGCCGCCATGCTCTGTGGCAATATTACGAATCAATTCCTGAATCAGCACGGTCTTTCCTACACCGGCGCCGCCGAACAGGCCAATCTTACCGCCCTTCTGATAGGGGCAGAGCAAATCCACTACCTTAATACCTGTCTCCAGAAGCTCTGTCTCCGTAGACTGCTCCTCAAAATCAGGCGCCGCTCTGTGTATGGGCTCATAGCTCACATCCACCGGCGCCGGCTTATTATCAATAGGCTCTCCCAGTACATTGAAAATTCTGCCCAGCGTATTCTCACCTACCGGAACAGAAATGGGAGCTCCCGTAGCAACCGCCTCCATACCACGGACAAGACCGTCTGTAGTACCCATGGCAATACAGCGCACCGTATCGTCGCCCAAATGCTGGGAAACCTCAACGGTCAGCTCTCCTCCTTCTCTGGTAGGGATGCGGATTGCTTCGTTAATTTCGGGAAGCCTGCCGCCGTCAAAGCGCACGTCCAAAACGGCGCCTATGACCTGGGTAATCTTACCTTTATTATCTCCCGCCATTTCTACCTCTTTCCGCCCGCTCTACGCGGACTGTTATTTTATTCATATATTTCGTTTCCCATGGCTTTATCCCAAAGCCTCCGCACCGGCTATAATCTCCGTCAGCTCCTGTGTGATGGAGCTCTGACGAGCTCTGTTATATTTCAGCGACAGGCTGCTAATCATATCCTCTGCATTACTGGTCGCATTGTCCATAGCCTGCATTCTGGCTCCGTTCTCACTGGCCACGGCCTCCACCATTGCACCGTATATCAGACTGGCAATGTATTTGGGAATCACCAGGTCCAATGCCTCCACATCCTCGGGTTCAAAATTCATCAGAACATTTTTTTCTCCCCCGGATAACTCTTCACTCTGGTCACGCTCCACCGGCAAAAGCTTCATCAGGGTGGGAATATGGCTCACCGTATTCTTAAAAGAAGTGTAAGCCAGATAAATCTCGCCAATCTCCTCTTCCTCAAAGGAAGTCAGGAGCCTCTGGGTCAAAAACATGGCGTCCGCATAGGCAGGCTCTTCAATGACGTCAGGAAGAGACTCCTTAATCTCGTAGCCGTTTCTGTGCAGAATATCATACCCCTTGTTGCCAATGGCATACACCGTCACATCCTCTTTCCTCCAATCGGAATTCCCGGTAACAAGCTTAACCACATTGGCGTTATAGCCGCCGGCCAGACCACGGTTTGAGGTGATAACAATGACAGCCTTTTTAGGAGCCTTTCCCGCCATCAGGTATTTATGCTCCACATTTCCCACTCTTGACAGAATGCTGTTCACTGTGTCAAACATGCAATTAAAATAGGATTTTGAACGCTCCGCCGAGGCCCTCGCCCTCTGCAGCTTTACCGTGGATACCAGCTTCATCGCCTTGGTAATCTGCTGAGTGCTCTGTATACTGCCCTTGCGGCGCTTTATATCACGCATTGATGCCATAACATTTCCTCCTGCTATGCGCCAAAGCTCTTCTTAAATTCATCCAAAGCCTTTATAAGCAAGCTCTCTGTCTCATCGGAAATAACCTTTTCGGAAGCGATATTTCCCGGAATCTCGGGATATTTCGTATCCAGAAATTCAAAGAACTCCTTCTCAAAGCGAGTGATATCCTCTACTGCCACATCCAGCAGATATTTATGAGTCACCGCATAGATGATAATGACCTGATATTGCACAGGCATCGGCTGATACTGAGGCTGCTTCAATACCTCCTTAATCCGCTCACCCTGAGCCAGCTTCTCCTTGGTATCTGCATCCAGCTCCGAACCGAACTGAGCAAATGCCGCAAGCTCTCTATACTGTGCCAGCTCTACACGGATAGGCGCAGCAATCTTCTTCATGGCCTTAATCTGGGCGGCGCCGCCTACTCTCGATACCGAAAGGCCCGCATTTACGGCGGGGCGGAAGCCTGCATTAAACATCTCTGTCTCCAGATAAATTTGTCCGTCCGTGATGGAAATCACATTGGTCGGAATATAGGCGGACACATCACCCGCCTGAGTCTCGATGATGGGCAATGCGGTAAGCGAACCGCCGCCATATTCCTCACTCATCCTGGCCGCACGCTCCAGCAGTCTCGAATGCAGATAGAACACATCACCGGGATATGCCTCACGCCCGGGCGGACGACGAAGCAGCAGGGAAAGTGTACGGTATGCGGTAGCATGCTTGCTCAAATCGTCGTACACTACCAGAACGTCCTCTCCCTTCTCCATCCATTCCTCTCCGATAGCGCAGCCGCAATAGGGAGCGATATACTGCAGGGGAGCCAAATCACTGGCAGTAGAAACTACCACTGTAGTATAGGCAAGCGCCCCGAATTCCTCCAGGGTCTTCACGATATTGGCCACGGTAGAAGCCTTCTGACCAATCGCTACATAAATACATTTTACATTCTGTCCCTTTTGATTGATAATCGTGTCAATCGCAATGGCAGTCTTGCCGGTCTGGCGGTCGCCGATAATCAACTCTCTCTGTCCTCTGCCAATCGGCACCATGGAATCGATTGCCTTGATACCGGTCTGCAGCGGTGTATCCACGCTCTTTCTCGTAATAACGCCGCTTGCCACTCGCTCAATTCTGCGGAATTTGTCGGTCTGCACAGGCCCTCTGCCATCTATAGGCTGTCCCAGCGCATTTACGACTCTGCCCAAAAGCGCGTCTCCCACAGGAACCTCCACTACTCTTCCTGTAGTCTTAACGATATCGCCTTCGTTAATATTTTTTGCGCTGCCCAGCAATACAACGCCTACATTATCTTCCTCTAAATTAAGCACCATGCCATAGATATCGCCGGGAAACTCCAAAAGCTCGCCCTGCATGGCATTTTCCAGACCATGTACACGCGCAATACCATCTGCCACCTGGATTACCGTACCCACATCGGATACCTCCAGCTGCGATGCATATTTCTGAATTTGTTCCTTAATAACGGAACTGATTTCTTCCGGTCTTAAATTCATGAATCTGTCGCACCTTTCTTCCAGTTGTTATCCCAACTGAATTTGTAATAATTGCCTTGTCAAATCATTTAATCTGGTTCTGATACTGCTGTCCACCACTCTGTCGCCTATGCGGATTACCATTCCCCCAATTAACCCGGGGTCCTCCTGATAATTCATCTCCATGGTCTCATAGCCGGTGGTCTGTAACAGCCTTGCCTCCACCTGCGCCTGCTGCGAGGCGTTAAGCGGAACAGCCGTCGTCACATAAGCAATACCAATCCTCTGATATTCCTTCATTCTCGCAATAAAATACTGCAATATATCCGGCAAATTCTTATAGCGCTCCTTGGAAACTACCGCCTTCAAAAAGCCCAGAAGCTCCTGACGGATACGCCCGCCGAATACCTCCTCAAGCACCTCGTTTTTCTCCTGCTTGGAAATACCCGGATGCCTCATCAGCTTATCCAAATCCGGGTTTTGCTCCAAAATCTCCCAAAGCTTTGTCACCTGCGCCAGAAACTCCTGAGGCTCACGCTCCATAGCAAGCTCAAACAAGGCCTCTCCATAGGTCTTTGAAATTAACTTAGCCATGTACTCTCACCCATTTCCTTCAGAGTCTCATCAATCAACTGCTCCTGCACGTCGGTATCAATGGATGCCGATACCACCTTCCCCGCCATTACGGAGGCTACCGAAATAATTTCCTTCTTCACATCATCGGACATTTTTTTCTTTTCCAGTTCGGCCTCCACACGGGCTCTCTCAATAATCCGCGCCGCCTCTTCCTTCGCCTGCGCAATCATTTGAGCCTCATTGGCCAGACCTTTTCTGCGAGCCTCGCTCAAGATGTTTTCCGCTTCTTTATCTACATCCTTAAGCTTTCCTTCGTATTCATCCTTCAGGCTGTGAGCCTCCTCCCTATTGATTCGGGCGTCCTCCAGCTCTGTACGGATCTTTTCTTTACGGTCATTCAACATCTTTCTGGCCGGGTTGAACAGGAAATAGCTCATAACGGCAAGCAGGGCAAAGACGGCAATAATTGTAAGCGTAGAGTCGGCCAAAAGCTGCCAGTCCAAGCCAAACATTCTGTCCATGGTCTCTCCTGCAGTTAATAAAATCATCCTTGTCTCCTTTCATGTAACACAAGTTCTTCACCGTTTCAGAAAAATTGTTTCTCAAGACAATTCTTCTGCACAAAACTCAGATTTCCAATCAGAAAATCTGCTTGTGTTATTACCAGAGAAGGGGCTTTACAAACAACAACAGAATCGCAACCAGCAGGCCGTACAAACCGGTGGTCTCGGCAACCGCCTGACCCAGAAGCATCGTGCTGGTAACTGTAGATTTTGCACCGGGATTACGTCCCACAGCCGCTGCGGCATGTCCTGCTGCAATACCCTGGCCTACACCGGGTCCTATACCGGCAATAACTGCCAGACCTGCGCCTATTGCTGAGCATCCCAAAATAAAGCTTTCATTAAATTCCATTGATTTATCCTCCTATTAATAAAAATAATAATTACCTTGACATGATGCCTACTCGGTATCGCCGATGGCATTAGAAACATAGGTCATTGTCAGCATACAGAATACATATGTCTGAATCGCTCCCGAGAACAAGTCGAAATACACATGCAGCACCGCCGGCCAAGCCAGCGCCGCCATCTTCAGTAAACCATAAACCAAAGTCATCATAATGGTTCCTGAAAGCACATTGGCAAACAGACGAAGCGACAATGACACCGGTACTGCCAGCTCACTGATTACATTAATCGGGAACCAGATTGGCAGCCAGGGCGGCAGCGGGGAACACATATCCTTCCAGATATCCTTTGGCTTCTGATACCGGAACTGGTTATAATGTATCAGCACAAAGGTCATCACGCCCAAAGGCAGCGTCACACCGTAATCCGCTGTTGGAGGCCGCAGTCCCAAAAGGCCGGAAATATTACTCACCAGAATAAAGATGAATACAGTACCAATATAATTCTGGTATTTTACGGCGCTTTTTCCCATAGTGCCTTCCACCATGCTGTCCAGCTTCTCCACAATCAGTTCTACCACATTCTGAAAACCGCCCGGCACTTCCGCGCCCTTTTTGATGGCCTGTCCCGCTGCAATAGAAAAACCAATCAGTATCAGCATGACAATCAGCAGACATACATGTGTCGTTGTTATCCACACCTCATGGCCGAAAAAGCTGTATTTCAGCAGTCCGTGAACCATTACGTCAATATCATTTCCTGCGGATAACAATATTCCATGCACCATATTCTCACCTTCCTTTCCGAAATGATAATGAAAACTAAAACTGCTTTTCTTCTTCCACAAGAGGCTCCGGTACAGGGTCTGTCTCATGGAAAATTTTATTGCATAATTTATGTGTAAACGGCTGTAAATACGCCGTTACCTTCAAACTCATACAGGCCATAAACACAATCAGGGGATTCATCACCCCGGTATAGATAATGGCCATGATAAGGGCAACCAAAACACAATAGCGAATGATATATCCGCGAAAAATCCATTTTTCAGCCTGTCCCTCGCCCAAATCCAGAGCCCTGTCCAGCGTACGATACATATGGTGCAGCGCCGCAACGGACAAAAGAATGCCGAACCATAGGCTTACAGCATAATCCCCCTGCCTTGTCGCCAAAAGGGCGCCTGCTGCCTGACAAAGCACTCCACAGAAGAGAATCCCCAGCTCCATTTCCAGAACCGTCCTGTTCCTTTTTTTCAGGCTTTCAATGATTTTCATGCCTATCGACCCGCTTCCTCTTTCCGTCATCCTCTTCGGATGTTTCTGCCCGGGAGGCCTTATCCTCCGGCATCTCATATACGCGCTTTACCATGCGGTAAACATTCTGCGCACCCGCTATGGCTCCCACGAAGAACAAAAGTATCGTAATCCAGCCCGTTTGCAGCTTTTTGTCCAGGAAAATACCCAGAGCACACATCATGGCAATGGGCACCAGCATATTCATTCCAAGCTGCGTAACCAGTATCAGAGAATGGTATACACTTTTATCATAAGGTTTGTCCTTTTTCATCATGATACCCCTGTCTAATGACTTTTCCTGAATTTTCCTCTCATGCTGTTCGCTACGGAATAGTATACTCAATTTTTTCCAAAAAGTCCAGATAAACACTCGCTGTATGCAAAAAATATCGCAAAAAAAACATAAATATTTTATAAATTTAAGATTGACTTCGAATCCTTTCAATACTACTATTTTCTTATATCAGAGGAAACACTGTGTTACTGCGAAGGGCTAAAGTATATGAATTTCCTATGATAAAAAAAATAGGATGCGCACTCGTGCAAACGGAAATATGCTGCAAAAGCAGCTGCACTCGGCGCAGAAAAGGAGTATGTCTATGAATCTCTCTCATATTTACCGCAAACGCATTATCCCCGCAGAGCTTTTGTTACTGAAAAAGGATGAAATCATCAAAGCCGATGACGAAACCGTAATCACCAGATGGACTACCATCAATCCCAAATCCGAATTCACACACGGCTGTTCCTGCTATTTCTTAAAACATGGCATCAAAGTCAGCAAATTCTACCGTTCTGACAACTCGCTGCTCTACTGGTATTGCGACATTGTGGATTTCGAATACAATGCCTCTGAGAGCTCCCTGATTGTCACCGACCTTTTGGCGGATGTTATCGTCTATCCCGACGGCATCGTAAAAGTAGTAGATTTAGATGAACTGGCCGATGCCTTCGAGCGCGGCCTTATCTCCGACGCTCTGATGAGCGCCTGTCTGCGCCGTTTAAACGAACTGCTTACCCTGATTTATCGCGATAAATTTGACAGACTCCAAAGCTGTCTGGACCATCTGGAGCTGTAAGGCGTTTCCCTAGTAAAAGATATGACCGCCTATCTGGATGCCTGTCAGTCCGTCTATCGGCGTTCTAAAGTAGACGCAATTCCCTACATTGGTCACGCCCGACATAGCCTCGTCCGCCGCGCGGTAGCAGTCCGCCGTGGCCTTATCGGAGGCCAGAGCCAGCTCCAGCCTTCCGCTTCCCACAGGCGAAAACTGGCTTTTCTGATATATGACACCCACCACGGTATCGGGATATTTAGAGCTCAATACCCTGTTGATGACTACGCTGCCTACTGCCAATTGTCCTTCATAAGGCTCCGCTCCGGCCTCACAGTAAATCAGATTGGCCAAAAGACGCCTGTCGCCCTCCGCAAAAGTAACCTCGGAAATATCCCGCCAGGTGGCATTTGCAGCCGCCTTGGACATGGCCAGTTCTTCCTGCAGCTTCTTTTTGAGGTACTCTAAATCTTCTTCCTTCTTTTTCAGCTCAGCCTCATACTCCCGGGCCTTCTGCTCCGCCTCCTCTATTTCACCCGCATACTCGGCGATAGAGCCGGCAGTCTGGCTAATCAGTCCCGAAACCTTACTCTTCTCGGCCTCAGCCGCTACCTTCAGATTATCCAGTTCAATCTTCTCCGACTCCAGACGGGCCTCCGTCTCCTCTACCAGCTGTCTGGTCTCCTTGAACTCTGCAAGCTTCTTCTGGTCATAATCGGCAATTTCCTCGAACCAATCCGCCACATTTAAAAAATCGGAGAAGCTTCCCACCGACAGCAGCGCATTGACATAGCTGCTATCATTGCGCTCATACATGTTCTGCACCCGAAGCACCATGCATTCATACTGCCATTTCTCTGTAGCAGCCGCCTCTGTCAAGGCCTCCTTGGTCTGCACTATTTCCTGCTCCTTTTCCCGTATCTGATTCTCCAGCTCCTCCAGACGCGCACTAACCGCTGTCAACTGATTATTCAGGCTGCTCAGCTCCCCCTGCAGCGTTTTCTTTTCCCCTTTCAAATCGTCTATATTTTCCTGCTGGTCATCCAGCTTTCCTTCCAGCTCCTGCCTCTCCTGATTCACCTTATCTATCTGCTGCTGGGTTGAGGTAGCCTCCGCAATCAGAACATCAAAAACAGAGGGCATTCCCCTCACCAGCAATATCGCCGCCAATATCACAGCTAATGTCTTACTGTTTTTTCTCATCTGATGTTTCCTCTTCCACTTTCCGGTTTTCGGACATAACGCCCTCCGACAGCCCGGACAGGCTGTCAAAGCTTAACCTTTACAATTTCATATGAATCTGTCTGCCGGTACGGCTGTAAGGCACATAATCCACCCCCGCCGCCCGAAACATACGTTTCGCCGCTTTATTGGAAACAGTTTCTTCATATTTATCGCTGTCATACACCACGCATTTAATACCCGCCTGAATAATTGCCTTGGCGCACTCATTACAGGGAAACAATGATACATAGAGCTTTGTCCCCTCAAGGGAGCCCCCCCTGTAATTCAAAATGGCATTCAACTCCCCGTGGGTCACATAGGGATATTTGGTTTCCATATCCTCCCCTTCCCGTTCCCAGGGAAATTCCTCATCTGTACAGCCGCAGGGGAAGCCGTTATAGCCCATGGAAAGAATTTTGTTGTCGCCGCTGACAATACAGGCTCCCACCTGCGTATTGGGGTCCTTGGAGCGCATGCCTGACAAATGCGCTACCCCCATAAAATATTCATCCCAGCTGATATAATCCTGTCTTTTGCCGCCCATATGCTTCCATCCTCCGTCTCAGGCACAAAAACCGCCTTATTTTGTGCCGAAAATTCTGTCGCCCGCATCTCCCAGACCAGGAACAATATAGCCGTGGTCATTCAGTCTCTCATCCAGGGCTCCCACATACATATCCACATCGGGATGTGTCTCCTGCATCAGTTTAACGCCCTCCGGCGCCGCAATAATACACATGAAATGAATGTTCTTACAGCCCTTATCCTTCAGCATCTGAATGGCGGCCGCAGAGGAACCGCCGGTAGCCAGCATGGGGTCCACCACAAATACCTCTCGCTCCGCACAGTCCGCCGGAAGCTTACAATAATATTCCACAGGCTTTAAGGTATTCGGGTCTCTGTACAAGCCGATATGTCCCACCTTAGCGGCAGGTATCAGATTCAGCATACCGTCTACCATTCCAAGGCCTGCGCGTAAAATAGGCACGATTGCCATCTTCTTGCCCTTTAATTCCCTTACCCGGGTCTTACAGATAGGCGTCTCTATTTCCACCTCGTCCAGCTTCAGGTCTCTGGTAGCCTCATAACAAATCAGCATAGCAATTTCGCTGATGGTCTGCCTGAAATCCTTGGTTCCTGTGTCCTTCCTGCGGATAAGCCCTATTTTATGCTGAATCAACGGGTGGTCCATCACAATCACCTTTGCCATTTCACATCCTCCTGTACCCTTATGTTAGAATTCTTCTATCTGGCGGATACGTCTGCTGTGCTTTTCCTCTCCCGAAAAAGGAGTGTCCAGAAAAGTATCCACGATATCCATGGCCAGATTCACTCCCAGCATACCACCTCCCAAAGCCAGGACATTCGCATCGTTATGAAGTCTCGTCATCTTAGCCGACAGCATGTCCGAACAAAGCGCACAGCGGATTCCCTTAATCTTGTTAGCGGCCATACTGATACCGATACCGGTGGTGCAGACCACAATGCCCTGCTCGCAGCTTCCCTCCGCTACCGCCTTCGCAACCGCATGTCCAAACTGCGGATAATCCACACTGTCCTTGCTGTTACAGCCAAAATCCTTATAAGGGATACCTCTCTCCTCCAAATGCTTCACAATCGCCTGCTTCAAATCATATCCGCCGTGGTCACTTCCTATTGCTATCATATTCTTAGCCTCCTTTATCCTATTTCATCAAAGACAGACCACCTTATAGCCCGCCGCCTTTAAAAGCCGGTTCATAATAGCCTGTCCAAATCCTTCCGTTCGAAAGCTCTCCGAATAAATCCGGGTCACCTGTTCTGCGTCAAATTCTCTTAATATTTCATATAAATGCCTTGCAATCGCTTCCTCGTCCTTCCGGCTGCCCACACATTTCACAACCTCCGCCCGATATCGGGAGGCGGTTTCCGCCGTGGCCATCACACCCGTGCGCTCTCCCCGAGAGCTGTCCCTTCCCACGCAATCATTAATATAGGAAATCACCTCTTCCTCACCGCCCTGAACGACGGTAAGCTCCCCCCGGGGAGCATAATGTCTGTATTTCATTCCCGGCGCCCGGGGCGCCTTTCCGCTCTCCTGGGACAGGGACGCCGCATCCGACTCTACTCTTCCCAGCACCCGGGAGAGCATCTGCTGCGTTATATAACCGGGGCGCAAAATCTGAGGCGGCGAAACCGTCAAATCCACAATCGTGGATTCCAAGCCAATTCCCACAGTGCCTCCGTCTATAATCATATCTATCTTTCCCTGCATATCCTCCGCTACATACTTAGCCAGCGTGGGACTTGGCTTCCCCGATGCATTGGCGCTGGGCGCCGCCACATATCCGCCTGCATACGCTATCATCTTCAATGCCGTTTTGTGGGCAGGCATACGCACCGCTACCGTATCCAGACCTCCGGTGGTCTCCCCGGGGACACAGTCCGCCTTTGGCAGAATCATGGTCATGGGCCCCGGCCAATAAGCCTCTGCAAGCCGCTTTGCCTCCTTTGGCACATGCGTCGTTATTTTGTAGATATCTTCAAACCGACAGATATGGATAATGAGAGGATTATCCGAGGGTCTTCCCTTGGCGGCATATATTTTGCGGGCAGAGTCAGGATTCAGCGCATCTCCGCCCAAACCGTAAACCGTTTCCGTGGGGAAAGCCACCAGTCCTCCCTTTTTCAGAATTTCTCCCGCCCGACGCAGGGCTTCCTCCTCTATATGTTCCTCTTGTATCCTGACGATTTCTGTCTCCATCTGTTCTAAACTTCACTCTTTCCTGTCCGGCTGCTCTGCCGTTTTTGTAAAATGCCGGATTTTCAACTGCCTATAGCCGGATATATTATAACACAGGCCCGCAAAAACTTCCATAGCTTTTTCTTTCTTGTTGTTCCTCGTTGGGCCTTATTGTAATGTCTTATTCGGCCTGCTCCAGATACTGCAAAATTCCCATATGTATCGCCCATGCCACCCTCTCCTGATATTGTGGGCTACAGAGCTTCTCCGCCTCGGCGCTGTTAGACAAAAAGCCGCATTCCACAATCACAATCGGCACTCCTGTTTTTTTCAGCATATAGTAGCTGTCATTGGGCTTTATCTGACGCTTGTTCTCCGGCGCAACCTTCTCCACCAGCTGCTCCTGCACCAGAGCGGCTAATTGCTGCCCCTCCTTGCTTCCATTATAATAAAAGACCTGCGCTCCGTTTACATATTCCTCAGGATAGCTGTTCTGGTGAATACTCACAGTGATATCCGGAGCCGTCTCATCAATCAATTCGATTCTGCGCTTCATGTCCTGTACCTTTTTATTGGATGCGTCGGCGTCGTATAATCCCGCATCCTCCTCTCTGGTCAGCACTACCCTTATATCATTCTCCTCCAGATACTGCTTCACCAGCAGCGCAATCTGCAAATTCACATCCTTTTCCAACGCCCCGTTAATCCCTATCTTCCCGGGGTCGAAGCCTCCATGCCCCGGATCCAGCACCACGCAGGGACTGTCCCGTCCCACCACCACCCGGCTGCCCGATACCTCCTTCGCATAATCTGCCGCCTCCCTGCTAAGCAGCATCATTGCTCCCAGAAAAAATACGCTCATCACCAGCGAAAGAATTTTTTGCTGCGCCTCGTTTAATTTTATCATTTTCGGTTCCTTCACTTATGTCAACATAATCTCTGTAATATATATGCAAAAAATATTATTTATAACAGTTGCAAAAGCCCTTGGACATTGGCTATAATAAATTTGTTGTAAAAAAGATTCATCTCAGAAGGCAGACCAACCTATGAAATATATCGAAAAAAATAGCAGGAACAAAAAAAGCCGAATCCTATTACCTTTATTATGTATGGGCGCATTGGCAGTTCTGATTGGCCATTATATAAATATCCGTCCTTCCCGGGAGACAAGGGCCGATATACAACGGTTGTCCACAGAAAGCTACCATGCTTTTTTTACATCCATGTATCCGATTCACGATTATGACCCTCAAGACTTTATCACTTATCGGGGCATACAGACCCTGAAGCTGGATGCGGAATTTTCAGACCTTCACGCACTGAAGGATTACTTCGACACCGCTTTTGCCTCCCCTAATGACATAGAAGTGATTTACTTGGGACTGGACCCGGCGGCGCTCTGGGACGCCTGTCTGCATCAGGAGAAGCTCTGGAAGCGTCAGCTGGCATATCTGTTGGAGCGCATGACCTCCCACGCCGACACGACCTTTGAAATTATGCTGCCCTATCCCTCCCTGTCCTACTGGACGTCTCTGTCAAAGGAGGATTTAGACGAAACCCTGACTTTGTATCAGGCTCTGGGAGACGCCGTTTCCCAGCGTTCAAACGCTTTGGTACATTTTATCGGCGCTGAGGAGTGGCTGATTGCCAACCCTGGCAATTATCTCGAAGAATTCAGCAGCGTCAATCCCAAGCTCACCCACAAGCTCATGCTCTTAAATTTTTGTGACCGGGACTATCTCATGACCGGAAATGCATTGTCTCAGAAGCTGGCGGATTTGCGGGCTCTGGCAGAGGCAGAAAAAAGCTCGCCTACGGTGTATGCTGACCTCTCTGACTGGTATTTCGTATTTCTGGGAGACAGCGTGATGGCCTATGATACCGGGAGCAGCTCCATACCGGGCGTGGTCTGCGGCCTGTCGGGAGCCGACGCCGCCAACTTGAGCCAGGGGGGAAGTCCGGCTACTGCGGACCCTGCGGCTATGATTTCTCTGGAGCGCATGATTGACGCGCTGGAAAAACGGAATCCGGAAGCCTATGAAGAGGTCTCCGATTTTCATGAGGGATTGGAAAAATATCTTTCGGATTGGGAGGACTCCTCTCTGGAGAACCGGCGGCTGTGCTTTGTCATCTGTCTGGGGCTGAACGATTATTTTGGCGCCCATCCGGTAGACAATCCGGCGGCTCCCGATTCTGCAAAAAGCTATGGCGGCGCGCTGCGAAACGGCGTCCGGCGCCTAAAAAAACTGGCTCCCGACGCAGGGATTCTTATCATGGCTCCCAGCTATACCGACGCCTTTTCGGGCGGAACCGAAATAGCAGGAGTTGACGGCGGTATTCTCACCGACTATGTGGAAACGGCATTGGCTGTCTCCCGGGAAATGCAGGTGGAATGCGCCAATATCTATGCAGATTCCGGAATCAATGCCCAGACGCATTCCCTCTACCTTGCAGACGGCGTCCATCCCAACGAGGACGGTCGTTTTCTGCTGGGAAAATTTCTGGTAGATTTTTGGGGAGGTATTGTCCATGAAGAATAAGCTGACCCTTCAAAACTGGCGCCTTCTTCTGATTATCCTATCTGTTTTTGGCATGGCGCTTCGGCTCACCGGCTTTTCCTTTGAGGGCGTAGACTACAGGGCAAGCCTTCTCCCCTGGTTCGAGGATCTTAGGGAATACAGGGGCTTTACCGGCCTTGCACATTTCCAGGGAGATTACAACATCCCTTATATAACGATTCTGTGCATTTTATCATGGCTGCCCATTCCTCCCCTGGTGAGCATCAAGCTGTCCTCCGTCTTGTTTGACTATCTTACCGCAGCCCTCCTGGCTGTTATGGTAAAGGAGGCTTCCACAGAGGACCGGAAATATGCTAACAGCCTGCTTGCCTACGGCATTTTTCTCTGCTGTCCCGTGACCGTCATAAACAGCGGTTATCTGGCCCAATGCGAAAGCATATGGACCGGACTGGCCCTTTTGAGCTTCTGGCTGATTCTGAAAAACCGCCCTGCCGCAGGTATGCTCTGCTTCGGCTTCGCATTCGCCATGAAGCCCCAGGGGGTGTTCATCCTGCCCTTGCTGCTCATCTGCTACTTTTACAAAAAAAGCTTTTCTATTTTGCATGTTCTCTGGATTCCCGTTGGAATTGAACTGCTCTGTATTCCCGCCATCATCGGAGGCTGCCCTCCCGATGTATTTATCCGTTTCTTTAAAATGATGATGGGACATTACCCCTTTGTCTATTATTATTATCCTAACTTTTGGACTTATTTAAAGGACGCCCCCTATTATGTATTCGGCAAGGTTGCTATTTTCTCAGCCTTTCTGGTACTCCTGCTGTTCGCCATCCTCTTCCTGCGGAGCAAACGTAAACACAGCATGACGGATTATCTGGAATATATTGCTTTCACCTCCATGACCTGCGCCATGATACTGCCCTGTATGCATGAGCGCTACAACTATATGGCGGAAACGGTACTGGCCGCATGCGCCGTTCTGCGTCCCAAATATCGTTTCCCGGCGCTGCTGCTCATCCTGGTATCCACTCAATGCAACGGCGCAAGCTATCTGAATTGGCCTTGGATTTCACATGATATGTTAGCCGCCTGCAATATCGCCGTCTATTTCTACTTAGCCTGGCATTGTCTGGGCAGCCTTTATAAAGAAGCACGCTTACAGGAGGGCTCTCTATGAAAAATCAGCCTGCAAATCATACCTTTCACAAGACCTCAACAGGGGAAAAAACTTCCCGCAAGTCCCGGCTGCCCCGATGGGAACAGTGGCTGCTTGACCTGCTGGAAAGGCATATGCTCCTGCTGGCAGTTCTTCTGGCTTCGCTGCTGGCGCTCTATCTGCGCAAGATAGCCGTATGGTGGAATTATGAGGGTATTCTGGGACATTTTGACCTCCATGCCAACCATACGGAAAGCTCCTTTTACTATTTGCTCCTGAAAATAGCGGAATATATTCCCATTCTCCCGCTGCACAGCTTTAAATGGCTGGGCGGACTGTCAGATTTTGCCCTTGCTCTGCTGTGCGCCAGAATCGCCGGAGGGCACAGCCGGCTGAAAGCAGCTATTCTTTACCTGCTCTGCCTGTTCTCCCCTGTGGTCTTTTTAAGAGGAATCGTCTGGGCTCAGCCGGATTCAACCGCCCTTGTACTGCTCCTTGCCGCCTGTGTGCTGCATCTGCACTCCGGCGCCGGGAAAAACAGGGGAATGTATTTTTCAGCAATTTGGCTTGCCGGTATGGGGATTGCCCTGGCCCCTTGCCTGCTGATAGTCTTCCTGATTTATCTGACGATTTCCCCACACAAATTGGATTCCCCGGGACGAAGCATTCCGACTGCCTCCGAAAACAGCCCTGCTGTCAAGACCACCCGTCTGTGGCTCACCGGCATGGCCGTACTGGCGGTAACGGCGCTCTTACAGACCGTCAGCGCCCTCCTGTTAAACCAAAGCCCCTGGGAGGGTCTCTGGAGCGGACTACGCTTTGGCACCTATCACCCGCTGACCGGCGCGCTTTATGAGACTCCGGGAGAATGGCTGACCCAAATGCTGATACTCTTTGGTCTGCCTGCCTCTGTTATCAGCCTCCTATATGCTGCCAAGAGCAGAGAGGGCGGCCCTTCCTGTACTGCCGGCCCTGTCGTGATTGCCGTGTCCATACAATTTATGGTGACCCTGCTCTACGGAAGCTGCCTTTTCTCTTAAACTTTTCTTAAATATATTGCATTCTCCGCCCTGAAAAGCTTATAATAAAATTATGAAAAAATACAAACGGATATTTGCTCTTTTACTGGGCGTTCTGGGGACAGGCTGTATCCTTGCCGCCGGAATACTCCTGATACAAAATCATATAACCGACCAGAAGGACGAACGGCTTTTAGAGGCTCTGCAGAATCAGAACACCTCTCCTGCCTCAGACCCGGAAACTACTCCGGATAACAAGGGAGCCCTCGACGACAAAGCGGACTCGGCCCCCTCTCCCGAGGCTTCCGAACCGGATACGGTTTCCTCACCGCCCGAGCCTTTCGAAGAGCCTGAAAACGCCGCTCCTCTGCCGGAGCCTGTGGAAAACCCCTATCGCGACAGCTTTCTTTCCAACGAGGATATGGCGGGCTGGCTTCAGATACCGGATACCGAAATAGATTATCCGATTATGTGGACTCCGGAGGACGAAAATTATTATCTGTACCGCAGCTTTGATAAAAGGGAAAGCAAGAACGGCTGCCTAATTCTGGATACGGACAGCTGCGTGGAGCCCCCGACCACAAACTTAATCATTCACGGGCACAATATGAAATCGGGCGCCATGTTCGGCAATCTCATGAAATATGAAAAGCCTGAATATTTTGAGGAACATCGGCAAATTATCCTCTATACGCCCCAATGCAGGCGCAATTATGAGGTGCTCGCCGTGTTTCGTTCACAGGTTTATAAAAAGACAGACCAGGTATTTAAGTTTTACAAATTCTTTCAGGCCGACACGCAGGAGGAATTTGATGACTTTTATAATCATATCAAAGAATTATCCCTATACGATACCGGTGTAACCGCTTCCTTCGGGGACCGTTTCATCACTTTGTCCACCTGCGCCTATCACACAGACCATGGCCGTTTCGTAGTGGTTGCCAGGGAGACGGACTGCCAGGAGACTTATCTGCCATTCAAGGAATAGGGAATTTTTAAAGGAGGGAATCACATGAGAAAAATCAAAAAGTTTGTATCAATGTTTCTTGCGGCGGCGCTGCTGGTACTTCTGCCCGACGCTGCCGCATTTACCGCTTCCGCCGAGGAGCCGGCCACCTATTACATCCGCTATATAGAAAAGGATGACGCCTGGCGCACCCAAAAGCTCAGCGTGTGGGATGACTCCCGTGAAAATGGGGGCCTGGACTATGTAACAAATAATATCAAGGCAGGTGACCTGCTGATTATCGAAGGAGACGGCAAAAAGGACCTTCGGCTGGAAATAGGCGTACATCTGAACAATCTGACCATTAAAAATGCCGGCTTGGCCGTAATTACCGTGAAAGACGGCATTGATAACTGCTTTGTGCTGAAAAACAGCGTTGCCGCCGTAAACGGCGATATTACCAACGCTTATGCCTATGACAATGCCCGCTGCAATTTCAATAATAATGTGACTAATCTGTATCTGCAGGGCGAGCCTAAGCTGGAAGCCACTGTAGTCGTAGCCGGAACCGTTACTTATGCCAAATTCGGCGAAGAGTCTCGTACCATTTATGAATTCTATCAGTTTGAGGCAAACAGCTTTGTAACGGAAAACGGCATTATAAGAACCGACGCCAGCAAATACCGCACTTCGGCGCCTGACCAGTCCCCTGCCCCCGCTCCCGCTCCTGCCGCTTCGGATTCCTCCGGGGATAGCAGCAGCGCCGCTTCCCATGATACTGCCGACGAATATGATGATGTTCCAAAGACTGGTGAAAGCTCTTTTGTATGGCAGCTATTGTGTATGGGAATCGCTTGTCTGGGCGGCTGCTTTTTACTGCTGGGCCAAAAAAGATTGTAAGATAATTGAAAGAGACGGTTAAAAAGGAAGGACGCCAATACTCTCAGGCCCCCTTCCTTTTTCTTTGTTTTTCTTTATCCTTTATAAATTTACATACGCCTGAATCAATTCCCACGCTGCAGGCGTACCAAAACCCAGACGCCACACAGCCACTCCGGCAATGTCATTGGTACTCATGACATTCAGCTTCACCCGAATAGACTCCGCATCCTCCAGCCACACACTGTAGGTCTTGGAACCGGAAACCCACTCCAGATAATTCTGGCAGGTGGTTTCATCCCATACGGGAGCCTCGCTTCGATTTGCCAGGAAATCGGCCGTGTTACTCATAGTCAGGTACTCATCCGTTACATCAGTCCCGTCAACCGCCCAGACAATCGTATAAAAGGGCAGCGCATTTACCACCTTCTCCTTCGGCACTTTTTCCAGTGTTTTCGCAATACCCTGAGACACAAAGTTAATGCTTGCCACGCTGCCCGGCTCTCCGCAGCCATGCCAATGCTCATCATATCCCATCAGCACGACATAATCTGCCGCCTTTCCCTGCACATCCAGTCTGTAATATTTGTTTCCCTCATTCGGCATATAATTATCTATGGAAAATACCAGCTGGCGGCCGTGACACTCCACCGACAGTTCCCTCACAAACTGGGTAAAATGCTCACCGCAATCAGCGCTCAGCCGCTCAAAATCCAAATTCACTCCGTCCAGCCCCAGGCTCTGAGCCGTGTCAACAATTCCCTGCACCAACCTGCGGCGATTCGTAGTGGAGGACAATACCGCATAGTCGTCCACCGGAGTACCGGTCTCATTTTCAAAATTAAAGTTGTCCCACACGCCCCAGACCTGCAGGCCCAGCGCATGCGCCCTCTCCACATAGGAGTTCTCTCCGAAATTCCGAAATCCTCCCTGGTCATCATTTAAGCTGAACCAGGTAGGAGCAATCACATTCATTCCCTTTGCATTCGCCACCATACTGTCCAAAGTACCGTTGCCCACAATGCCTCCTATGGAGTGCCAGCCCAGACATACCTTTTTGTCCATCAGAAGGCTTTGATACTCCGGCTCCGTATAATCCGTCACGGGCGTTTCTTTCACAATGCTTTCCCCGTCCATCCTTTTATTTTCCACGTAGCCAATCAGCGAATCAGACGTCTTTATTTTACTCCAGGTCTCCATCCGCTCCAGAATTTCCACCGTTTCTCCCTTTGTCAGCTGCCGCAGAACAGGACTTTTAATGCCCCCTTTTAAACGCACCTGGGTATCCTTATTGATTTGTGCCGTCTGGGCCTCTCCCCACTGTGTATAAAGCTGCAGATGGTCGCCGAAGTATTCATAAGAAAAATTCGTAAAGCGTTTCACATAATCCATTGCCAGATAATAGGTCTCATCCTCCAGATAACAGATAATATAAGGAAGCGTTTCATCTCCTTCCCTGTCGGTAAAGCTTTTCTCACCGACGTTGACCAGGGCAGTTCCCTGCGCATCCGTATAAAGCAGCAGCCCTTCCCCCTTATCCACATAAAATGTATCATTCAGATATTTATGCACAGCTGCCAGACTCATATAACATACGCCGTCCTTCGCCACAGCCTTTTCTTCTATCATCTCATCCTGCAGAATAATGGCGCATTCCTCTCCTGATACCTGAAAATATTCCTGCCTGTCCACGGTTTCCTTACTGTAAGAATATTTCTCCTGAAACCACATGCCTACTGCCACTCCTGCTATCACTAAAATCAATACCATTGGCACAATTACTGTCAGTAATTTCTTTTTCATATCCATCGATACCTTTCCCATGTAAATGTAACCGTCCAGCCCATACACAGACCGGACAGTTACATTTTAGCACACTGATTCGATAACGTCATTACTAATTTTGACATTTTTCTGCCAATTCATAGCCGTTCACCGTTTTATCCAGCATTTATCAGCGTTATTTTCCAGCAAACGTCAATCTCTACGGTGAGGCGGCATTGACAATTGTTACATTGGATTTATCCGGTCAAAACGCACTTCTGTTATCTTGCCCGTATCGCCCAGAATATAATCCGCCATGTAGATACTTTCTTCCTCTACTGCCTTTGTCAAAGCTTTTTGAGGAAGCATGAGCTCATTGTCCACATAAAATTTGGCACCCTGCCTGCTCAACTGCTCGTAAAAGGCCAGAAGCTCGTTATCCATGCCTTCGTTCCACATGATATCTTCCTCCTATGTCCGGATTTCCAGTCCAAAAGGAACCGTGATATATTAATGTCGGAAATCCGTTTTTATATTGCGTAACGCTTCAGAACTGCATAAGCAGACGCTCGTGATATCATTGGCACAACTGTGCGGCTCTGAAACATGATAAATAAATGCTCCCGGCGGTACTGTTGAATAAAATGAATTATAAGGGTGAAAATGTTAGTTGAATCACTACGATTACCGTTGATGACAAGCATGTTTTGATTTGCTTGCAAGACATCTAATTTTATATGTCAATAGGTATAACTTTGCCATATAATATGATATAATAGATTTAGTTATAATAGTAGGATAGGCGAAGCGAAATGCTTCGGTTATAAATTCAACTGAATCTCAAGACTACCTGCCTCCCTTCCGTACATGAGTACCGGGAGCACTTATAAGGTAGATTATAACAAATAGCGAGGGATTTGGCAAGTGTTACCTGCAAATTTATAAAAAATTATTAAACTTAAGCTTCCCTCTATTGACTAAAAACATGGGAAAGTATAAGATACATGTAACCTTATCCATTACTTTGCACTTTAGATTTAAATGCAGAAAGGAAGGCGATTTTATGAAAATAGAAAAAGTGAATGACAATCAAATCCGCTGCACCCTCACCAGGGAGGATTTGGCAAGTCGTGAATTAAAGCTCAGCGAACTGGCCTACGGTACGGAAAAAGCCAAAAACCTGTTTCGTGATATGATGCAACAGGCCAATTTTGAATTTGGTTTCGAAGCTGAGGATATTCCCCTTATGATAGAAGCAATTCCCCTGAACGCAGAGTGTATTGTACTCATTATTACAAAGGTGGAGGACCCTGAAGAGTTGGATACACGCTTTTCCCGTTTCGCTCCCTCCGGAGACGAAGAGGAAGATTACGAGGATTACGATTCCGAGGATAATGATTCAAAGGAAATCACAGATTTGTTTCACAGGATACAGGATGCCAAAAAGACTGCCGAAGATACCGCTCCCAAACCGGCCGCCGTACGCGTCTTCCGCTTCCCCACGCTTCAGGCAATTATGAATGCCGCTGTTCTTGTAAAGGAGCGATATCAGGGAAGCAACACGCTCTACAAGGATGAAACCGGGGATGCTTATCTTCTGGTGCTGACGCCGGGGGAAGGTTCTCCCGAGGACTATGACAGAACCTGTAATATCCTGTCGGAATACGGAACACTCAAGCGTATGTCCTCACTGGGGAAAAGCTATTTTGAGGAGCATTATGAGCCGCTGATTGCAGACAATGCCCTTCAGTCCTTAAGCCAAATTTAATCTGTCAGAACTGCAAAAAGGCCCCTTCAAGGGGTCTTTTTGCAGAAAACGCTTTAATTAATCAGCGTTTCCCTAATTATATTGCCTCGATTGCAGCCATCAACTCATCAATATCAATCCCGTGTACCATGGCAGCCTCCTCTAAGGACTCTCCCTGGGCGGAAGGACACCCCAGACAATGCATACCCGCCTCCAAAAGTACCGGCGCCACATCAGGGTTTGCCCTTAAAATCTCACCAATTGTCATATCTCTGGTAATTTCAGCCATTATAAAAGTTCTCCTTTCCTACTACTTGTCTTTTCTTACAGTATAGTACTTTTCCCAAAATCTGACAAGCTATTCAAGGCTTAAGTTTCTATGACTATGCCTAAAGAGCTGTGGCCCTTTCCGTTACGGCGAAGGCGACGCAGCTTCCAACCTTCATAAGGGTGCTTCAAATTCTTCTCAATTGGTATAAAGCCTAAATTCATTTTTTACAAAAATACGCTTTCTTAATTTCTCCGAAAATGCAGTTCACCCAGTCGTGATAAACTGGAACACGAATGGTACATGAACTTTAAAAGCCGATATAATCAGCATTAACCCTTTATGTGAGAGATTACATAGAGGGTTATTTTTATGCCTTAAAACTGCCAGTAAGGAGCATTATACCATATATATTTTTCGGGCGACCTATTTATGGATTTTCAAAAGCGATTCTTAGTTACAAACCCCACCCTCTTTATATGTGCGATTAATCTTCACGACTTTAGAGCCAGTCGTTAAACAGGCTCTTTTTTGTTGCCTAAAAATCAAAGCAAAGACGAAAGGAGCAACCATAAATAAACTATGACAGAGTTTATTTATGAATGTCCACGGAAACCAAATGAAAGGAGTTAAATAAGATGAAATGGTTTGACAGGAGCAAGTTACACACAATAGCAGAGTTGAAAAGTGCCTACAAGGAGTTGCTGAAAATCCACCACCCAGACAACGGCGGTCAGGTATCAGATATGCAGGAAATCAATGCCGAGTATGATACGCTATTTTCGATTTTAAGCAAGAAAAACGAGCCGGACGGAGAAAGTACCACCCAAGATAACAAAGCCAAGAATGAAGCGTTTAAGGCAGTCTTAAACCAGATTATCGGCTACAGCATGGAGATTGAGTTAATCGGCTGTTTGATATGGTGCTTTAACTGTTGCGCCTATAAGGACAGGCTGAAAGAATTAGGGTTTAAGTTTGCCCCGAAGAAAAAGGCGTGGACGTGGCATTTTGGGGACTATTCACGTTATCACAGGGGAGAAACGCCCATTGATGATATAAGAGCCAAATACGGCTCACAGAAAGTCACAGGACAGTATAAACAGCAGTATTCATTAGATTAGAAAGGACGGTGTTATGTTATGTGTTATTTTCAAGGCCAGCCAGTAGGCGAATTTTGCTCCTGCTGTCGGAATTGTACGGATTATTTTTCGACGTGCGCCCCTGTTGTTTCATACGGCGGCTATGTATGTGCAGAATGTGATTTCAGTTTTTGCGACTACTGCCCTGCCTATGCCGAGTGTGAATTGTTATGGGGAAAGGCGGTGGGCTTATGAAACTGATGAATTATGACGCAAGGACACTGATTTATCAGAATGTCCGTGCTGATACACAGGAAACAGGGGAAAAACCGCAGACTTACACCAAAAGACAGCATGATATCCTCTGCCGACTGATACAGCAGAAAAGAATCACACGACAGTTTTTCAGTTTCATGTTGGAAAACTTATTTGACGGAATAACAGACTGGAAACAGCTAAACCACGAACAGATATACGAGTTAATCCATGTTTTGACATTTTGGAACTACCAGACCGAGAAAGAGAGGACAAACGCATGAGTGAACTGTTAAAAATCTATGAGAATGTAATCAGGCATGAGAGCAAAGCCGCCAACATGAAAAGACGTGTCACGGAGGAAATACTACAACTTTCCGAGCCATACAAGGAACAGTTAAGCAGTTAGGAACTGGAAAGACTACAGGATATCATGTTTTCGGTTGCCCTGACCGCAGAGCATGAGGGATTCCAGTTAGGCGTAAGATACTTTGCAAAATTGATTATTGAATGTTTATCATAAGAACTATGGCATTATCAGGACAGTTATGATAATATATCCTTAAACAAATCGGAAGTTGGTGGTGAGATTATATGATAACTGCATTAACAACTGATAGACTTATACTGCGTGAATATAATGATGCAGATATAAATGATTATTTCAGATTAAAAAGCGATAAAGAGACAATGTACTATTTACAAGATATACAATTATTTTCACAAGAAGAAGCTAATGTGGATTTTGCAAATATACTAGCTGACATGAAGTGTGAAGATAGAAAGTTTTATTTCTTTCACGTCGAATTGAAAGAAACGCATGAACAAGTTGGTAGTGTTGGTTATACAGTGGTTGATAATACTCCTATAGGAAAGATAGTTCATGCAGGCTATTTTATTTATCCCAAATTTTGGAGCAAAGGATATGTTACAGAAGCCTTTAAGAAAGTGTTAGAATATGCCTTTACTGAAAATGATGTTTATAGAGTAACAACTGGATGTTTGGCTGAAAATATTGGCTCTGAAAAGGTAATGATAAAATGTGGACTTATAAAAGAAGCAGAGCATCTTGATTGGGAATGGCATGATGGTAAAATGAAAACCAGGTTAGAATATCGATTGTTAAAGAACGAATGGCAAGGTCAACTATGAGACAACTTCCAGCTTGTCTAACTAATCACTACTACAATCATAATAAATAGCAACACAGCGTCAGAGCGTATAGAAAACTAATCTATGCCACAGTTAAAACATAATTAAGTCCATCAAAGAATGTACCCATTAAGACGTTCGTATTTTCATAGTCAGCGAGCAAAAATGTAACATAGGGAGATACCTCAAATAAAGGGGTATCTCTTTTCATGTTTCTTAGGGGGATTTTCAGAAGTTTAGTCTGTCGACGGTATGCTTTAACGAGTTAAAATATTAAAGTAATATACACTTTACAATGCAAAATTGTACCGAGGTCACACTCATTTCAGAAAATTAACAGGCACTAAATCATCAAAGTCACTGACGACCGTATGAAGATTGTTTTTATGGAGCGTGCTCCTAATGTATGATACCTGTCCCTGTGTGAAGCTGTTTTGTATTGTCCGCCGGGAAGTCCCCCGGTTATTTACCGCTGATATATATTGCTTTGCCCTCTGCTGTGTCGGGCGTTTGTGGAACAGGCGGTCAATCTCTGTACGCATATGCTTACGGCTTATAATCTTCCTATGGAATCCGAGCCGTTCTATCATGCGGTTTATCCGTCCTGTCTGAAAATTTTCGTCAAGTATGTCGGCAAGGGCAACAGATTTTCTCCCATTGAAGAAGTAACGGAGTGTGCGCCGCCAGAACTGGAACTCGATACGGACAGTTGTACCCGCCGCCTTATGCCTTTTTAACGTGCTATTGAGGTAGTATGTATTCTTATATAAATATGAGACATAAGAGCCGAGGGAGAGCCTTGGATAAGCATTGAGGTATTCCTGCCGCAGACGTGATAACCAATGAATTGTTAAAGAATATCATTGATAGAATCGTTGTGGACGAGAAAGGAGAGATTAAAGTATATATGAAGATTCTGGGGAATTTCGAGGTCGACGAAAGTGTTCCGATTTGTAACGTCGGTACACCCAGAAAGGACAGATAGATATGAGCTTCCTATCCGCAACAGCATTGTAAAAAAGTGTAAGTAAGATTCTGTTGAAGCATCTCCTCTGAGGGCATAAAAACATTGCTACTTTGATAGGTAACGAAAAATAGCATTAAAAAAATGAAATGTAAACGACTGTAAGTGGCGAATCCTGGGCTTTTTTATTATTGTATAATCCATAATCAAAAGAAAGGTGGCTGCGTTATGAACAAGCAAATCATCATATCAGCAAAGCATTTGAAAAAGGCTTTTGGCAAAGGCGAAAGTATTCAAGTCATTTATTCAGACCTGAATATTGATATTTACAAAGGGGATTTTACCGTTATCATGGGTTCATCCGGGGCGGGCAAATCTACCTTAATGTATTCCCTCTCAGGGATGGATAAGCCGGACGGCGGAGCGATTCACTTTGACGGAACGGACATCACAAAGTTAAACAATGATAAGCTGGCTGTGTTTCGACGGAAAGAGTGCGGATTCGTATTCCAGCAGATTTACTTGATTGATAAGATGAACCTTATGGATAATGTTATTACGGCAGGGGTGTTGACAAGTAAAGATAGGGAAAGCATCAAAAATCGTGCAGAGGAGCTGTTTTCTCTGGTAAATATTCCTGAAAAAACGTGGAGAAAAACATCTGCCCAGATTTCAGGAGGCGAAGCGCAAAGGGCAGGGATTGTCAGAGCGGTTATCAATCATCCCAATGTACTTTTTGCAGACGAGCCGACAGGTGCGTTAAATTCTGCAAATTCAACAGCAGTCCTTGATGTTTTTACTTCGCTCCATGATAAGGGCCAGAGTATCGTTATGGTTACTCATGACAAAAAATCAGCCCTGCGGGGAAACCGCATCCTTTACATTAAGGATGGAAAAATTTTTGGCGAATGCGATTTGGGAAAATTTGAGCAGGACAATATCGAAAGAACTGAAAAACTTGATAAATTCATTAAAGAAATGGGATGGTAAGAGTACAGCCAACTGGAGGATTTATATGAGGAAACTATCCACGCTTATTTTACATAATTTGAACAAAGCAAAAGGGCAGTACCTGTCTTTTGGGGTGTTTATCTGCCTGAGTGCATTCATTATCAATATTGCCCTTGTGCTTGCTTTTCAAACATTTGACGCTTATGATGACTTGTTTGATGAGCTTGACACAGCGGATGTCAATTTTATCATTCCGCAGCTTCAGGATACTGATGATTTACTCACAGAAATAGAGGAAATCAACGAGGTATCCTTTGTTGAAAAGCATGGCGGGGTATTTACGAGCGTAACAGTTCGTGAATTTGCAGGGTCTGATTTTGACATGAATACTGTTTTTTACAATCTTGATGAGGAAAGAACATTGAATCTGCTTTCTATTACGAAATGTTCCGAAAAGAACGGCAGTTCTGTTTTTATTCCTATGTATATGAAAGAATTAGGCGGTTTTACGGAGGGCGGCAGTATTACTTATTCCATAGACGGCAAGAATCATACCTATGATATTGGCGGAAGCGTGTTGGAAATGCAGTATGGAAATTACGGTGCAGGACTGATTGGCGGCTATTTTCCAAAAGAGGTCTATGAGGAATTTGCAGATGAATACAGGAATCATGTCGTTACGGAATATTCCATAAAAACAACTGAAAACACTGATTTAAGCGAAATGAAAAAAGCAATATCTGAAATGATAAAAGAAAAAGGGATTGCCTTATTAAGCATCCATGACAGGGCAACCTCAAAGCAGACCAGAACAATGGTCTGTACGCTGCTTATCGTTATATTTTTGGCGCTTGCCGCAATGATACTGATAGTGAGTATTTTCCTCAGTAACTTTCGGATACGAAGTGCCATCGAGGACGAACTGGCACAGATGGGGGTATTAAAAGCGATTGGTTATACAAGTAATATGATTATTGCGGGGACGGTTATGCCCTATGTGCTTATAGGCACGATTGCTACAATAATTGGAATAGCCGTATCTTATACAGTACTGCCTTTTGTAGCGGGTATTTTAGCAATCCAATCCGGATTTTCCTATACTCCTGCGTTCGATATCAGGGCTATGTTGATTGTAGTACTGATACTGACATCAGCAATCTTACTTTTTTCCTATATTTCAGCAAGGAAAATACATGGATTAGAGCCTATAAATGCCATAAGAGGCGTTGTCGGAGCAGAATCGGCGGGACAGAATATATTACTGTTTGCCGTCGCATTTGGCATCATGGTGCTTCTGTCTTTCGCAGGAACACTTCTATATAATGTAAATGTCAATCCGGATAACTTTATGAATACGCTTTCAGAGGAATTACCCTCCGTCATTTTTACTACAGAGGATGAAAAAATGACGCAGCTTAAGGAACTTCTTCAAAACGACAGCCGCGTAAAACTTTTTATAGAATATGCTTCCGTACCTGTAAGCTATACGGACGGCAGTCTTACCGCCTTTGTGTGTGAAGATTTTTCCAAGGTAACAAACGATATCTGTTATGCGGGCGTCAGTCCTGTGAAAGAGAATGAAATCGCTGTGGGAAATGCGCTTGCAGACGATTATCCTATCGGTAATGAAATAGAGATAACGGTCGGCTCTAAATCGGAGGATTACATTGTAACAGGCTATATTCAAAGTGTTAATAATGCCGGAGCGGTATGTCAGTTGACACGCCAGGGATATGAAAAGATTGGTGAAAAAACGAATTCCGTCAATGTTTACTTGCAGGATAAAAATGCCGATGAGTTTATAAAGGAATATGAAGGAAGCTATGATACAATCATTCAATCGTCAGTAAATTTTGAACAGATGAGTGAAAATGGACAAATGATGTATACAGGTATTGTTTCAGTCATTGTGATGATTCTGTTTGTGATTTCAGTTCTGATGGTGCTGCTTGTGATGTATGTCATCATAAATTCCATGATAAGCAGGCGCAGACAGGAATTTGGAATATATAAGGCAATCGGATACACAAACAGACAGCTTACTGTTAAGACGTCGCTTGCGTTTATACCCGTTGTGGCTGTGGCATCGATTATTTCAGCAATAGCCGGATTGTGGTATCTTCCCGCCATCGACAATGTTATTTTTTCCCTGATTGGGGCTGTAAAGAATCATTTTGAAGTATCAATTTGGATATTGATTGTATTTGCCGTTACATTTACTGCTGTGACATTTATCATCAGCGTGCTTCTTTCTGCGCCAATCAAAAAGATTACAGCCTATTCACTGTTAAAAGATTAAAGGAGGTTTCATATGAATTTTTCTGAAAAATTAAAGGAAATACGAAAAAAAGAAGGTATCTCACAAGAGCAGCTTGCCGAAAAAATCGGTGTTTCAAGGCAGGCTATCACAAAGTGGGAAACCGGAAAAGGGTTGCCTGATGTTGAAAATATGGTAATCATAGCAGAGATTTTTAAGACTACCATAGATGAACTGCTTATGGATTCCGTCACAAAAGCAGCTCCGGTAACATCTGTATCTACCAGCGAAACAATCTATGACATTGACTGTGAGAAACATTTTGATATCAATATTGGCAGTGCCGCCACGATTTTGCTGTTGTCAGGCGATGATGAAAAACTGCATATTAAGCTGTCCTCTGAAATCCTTGAAAATTTAGACTCCCTGTTTAAGATAAAGCTGGATGAAAAGAAAAACAAGCTGGATGTCATCTGCCTTAACAAAAATAAGTTAAGCCGCTATGAAGCGGAGGAGTCGCTGACAGTTGAGATTGTCTTTCCGTGTAAATATTCTGAAAGCTGTGAAATTACAGCCAACGTGAAACTGCTTGCAATAAGGAATCTTCACTTGAACCGTTTAGAATATGACGGTGATGCAGAGCAGGTCTTGATTTCAGACAGCAGCGGAAGCATAGAATTAACTGCAAAGACAGATTATGAAATTACCGTTGATAAGATTACGGGAAGGCTGGATATTAACCAGTGGAAGGCAAAAGCAATTGTGCATATTCCGGAAAAAAATATGGTAAATGTTATTAATAAAGGCAGAAAATGTAATGTTTATTATGTGAAAGAAGGAAAAGGGACGGAGTGCAAAAATGTTTTTGACAGTGAAAATGAAATCAGCGTTTCGGGAATATTTTCCGAGCTGGTCATGGACTTGACAATATAAGGACAATCCATAAATACACTGATATCGGGTTTGTCAGGGACGGGAAACGCCTTAATCAGCGTTTCCCGAAGTGATTAGTTATTCATTAGCTCTGCGCCACTGTGCCATGCCTGCCCGACTTTTTCCCCAACTGCATAATACCCGTTCTGCATTTGGTCAAATGCAAAAGCATTTAATTTAGCAGCATCAATCTTTCCGGCATCATTTAGAACCTTTTCGTCTGCAATCACATTGACAATCCTGCCAAGAACACGCAGCCCGTATGGCTGGCTCTGCATCTCCACTACCTCACATTCAAGCGTAATGGGATATTCTGTAATAACCGGCGCATCAACACGCTCACTCTTTACAGCATGAAGTCCGGTACGCTCAAATTTGTCCGCCATTTTGTTCGCTGTTGCAATTCCCAAAAAATCGGATTCTTTCAGTGTATCCGTTCCCGGTACGGCAAGGGTAAATGCCTTTCGTGTCTCAATATTGACGACGGTTTTATGCTCCGCTTCGAGGTTAAGCGCAACCATATCCTCGGCACAGATACCGCCCCACGCCATCATCATTACATCAACAGTGTCGTTCTCATTGTAAGTTCCTATCATATAAGTCGGCATAGGAAACAGATACGGTTTTACTCCTAAATCTTTCTTCATAGCAATCTCTCCTTTTCAAAATCGTTAGTGTATAATTAAAGTTGGCAAAAAAGGAAGCAGAGAATAAATCTCTGCTTC
>JAMOZS010000030.1 GCA_023667765.1 Roseburia sp.
AGACGAGAAGGAGGAGGCGGTTCTGGCGGCATTGCCGGGCAATAACTGCGGCGGCTGCGGTTTCGCAGGCTGTTCGGGTCTGGCTGCGGCTATCGCCAGGGGAGAGGCTCCTGTAAATGCCTGTCCTGTGGGCGGCGAGGCTGTGGGCAGCGAAATTGCGCAGATTATGGGCGTCAGTGCAGAGAACAGCGAAAAAAGGGTGGCATATGTACACTGTCAGGGAGATTGTAAGAAATCCGGTACGGATTACGAATATCACGGCGCAGAGGACTGCCGGATGCTGAGTTTTGTGCCAAACGGAGGCCCTAAGTCCTGCAACAGCGGTTGTCTGGGATACGGCACCTGTGTCAGGTCCTGCCCTTTTGACGCTATCCATGTAAAGAACGGGGTGGCTGTGGTGGATAAGGAGAAGTGTAAGGCCTGCGGAAAGTGTGTGGAGGCTTGTCCCAAGCATTTGATTTCGCTGATTCCCTACAGCACGAAGCAGATTGTGGCCTGCAGCTCCACGGACAAGGGCCCGGTCACCATGAAGGCCTGTACGGTGGGATGTATCGGCTGCGGCATTTGTGTCAAGGCCTGTCCCGCAGGGGCAGTAACGGTAGAGAATTTTCATGCGGTCATTGACCCCGAAAAATGTGTGGGCTGTGGGGCATGTGAACAAAAATGTCCTAAAAAGGCCATTGTAAGGGCATAATATTCAGGAAAGGAGAGAGAGGAAGCATGCGTTTGCCGGAGGATTATGAAAAACAGCGTTCGGACTTTACGCCCACTGTGGTATCGGCGATTGTGGCGGTTACCATTTTTGTGGGAATGATTCTGGTGGCAGTACTGTTGTTAAATAATAGGGAATCGGGAAACTCCGGCGCCAGAAAGGAGCAGAACGCCTCCGTTCCTTCTCTGGAATCTCCGATTATTTCCGAGAGCAGATATCCGGATACGGATTCTATCGTATCCGGCAGTAAGCTGTCTCCCGACGATTTGGATTTCTGGGATAAGTATCCGGAAAAGGAAGAGGAAGAGCCTGTCCTGGAGGAAACGAAGGAGTCGGAGACGGAAGCCTTAGTGGAGGAGGACCCGGCGACGGACGGAAAGCATACGCTTGTAAAATATGCGGACGGCAGCGAGGAATGGGTTTTAATCAGCCCCTATCTGCCCAAGCATGAATATGATTTTACCAGTCTGGTATGTCAGTCCGGGCTGATGAAATATTATGTGGAGGGAAAGCAGGTTTCCTTTGTGGGAACGGATATTTCCAAGTATCAGGATTATGTGGATTTCGTGAAGCTGAAAAAGGCCGGAATGGATTTTGTGATGCTGCGGGCCGGCGCCAGAGGTTACAGTACCGGCCAGCTTGTGGTGGATGATTATTTCCTGGATAATTTAAAGCGTGCCACGGATGCGGATTTGAAGGTGGGAGTGTATTTCTTCTCCCAGGCTGTCACGGAGGACGAGGCGGTTGAAGAGGCCAGGCTGGTGCTGGATTATGTGATGGATTATAATATTACCTATCCCATTGCCTTTGATATGGAATATATAGAAAACGACACTTCCCGAATCGATATTCTGAGCAAAACGGAAAAGACTGCCATAGCGAAGAAATTTCTTGATACCGTTAAGGATGAGGGTTATATTCCCATGCTCTATGGGAATAAGGAATGGCTGATTAAGCAGGTTGATTTATCCAAGCTGACGGCCTATGATATCTGGTTTTCCCAGCAGGCGGATATTCCTGACTATCCTTATCAGTTTGCCATGTGGCAGTACAGTACGACGGCAACGATTGACGGCATAGCCGGCTATGCGAATTTGAACGTAAGCTTTATAGATTATACGGAAAAATGACGAGGTTTATCGGAAAGACAGCCTACAGACGCTCAGGGTCTGTAGGCTGTTATTTTCGGCGAAATTTCCAGAGCGGAATAAATTTCGGCATATTTGCTGGGAGAAAGATTTTCAATATAATTGGGGGAGAAATTTTTGGCGACGCCGTTTTTTTTCAGGATGTCAATGGCCTTATTATAGGCAATGGCCGCCTCCAGTTCGGTCTCGTAATGGCCCACAAGGAAATTTCCCCTGATATGAATGCGGACAGTATAAGTATGCCGTCCCTTTTTTTGGGTGAGCCGGACGCCGTGGTAAATATTAAGGATTTCCAGATTTTCACGGCGGAAGTCTGTGGAATCCCCGTTCCGAAAGAGATAGTCCACGCCGGGAACGGCATAGTTTTTAATGTCATACCGGCTGGCAATATTTACTTGCATTCCATAATCGGCCACAAAATAATGTCTGCCTCTGCACATAATCTTGTGAGAGGAATAATAGAATAAATCATCCAAATCAAATTTTAATACATGGCTGGGAGACAGGTAGTAATAAAACAGCTTCTGTCCCATGTAGATAGGGTTGCTAAAATAGATATGATTATCCCTGAAATTCAGCAGGCAGACCCATTTCTCAAAGGACAGCAGGGAGGAGGAGCGGTACTGCAGCAGCGTCATATTGTGGTCTGACAAAAGCAGGCTGCCCTCCAGATAGGCTCTGTGAGCGTCCTCGGAAGTGGAATAGCTGCCGAGGCTGATATGTTTGCACCGATAGGTCAGAGAGGCACGGTAATAGAGCTCGCCATTTTTCCTTCGGGCGGGAAAAACGCCCCTTTGACGTATGGAGTTTGTGGGTTTGTTATCCATAAGCTACCTCCAAGGTTCAGTATAACATTAAAAATTACAAAATCCTATAGCTTTTAGAAATATTTTAAGGACATCCTTCATAGATTGATATATGGGGAAACTTTTGGTAATAATAAAACTGAAAGGATGTTGTGATATGTATAAAAAGGCGACAAGCATTTTATTGTTAATTTATGGTTTATTGCTGTTGGCGTTTTTTTGCGTAAAGGGTCTGAACTCCCTACAGCCCATGAGCCGGATAAGCGATATCGGGCTCACGGACAAGCTGGCGGCCGGCGAGAGCTGTTCCACGCTGGGAATCGCCAATGTGACGGCTTCCGGTCAGCGGGTGGTGGATTTTCAGACCATTGAGAAGGAACTGGCTTATCAGCTGGAAGAGGAGGAGCTGGAGGTGCTTCTGAAAATCGTTGAGGCAGAGGCGGGAGGAGAGGATGAGGACGGAAGGCTTCTGGTGGCAAATGTGGTGCTGAACAGAATGAATGACGAGCAATTTCCGGATACCGTGTCGGAGGTAGTCTATCAGCGCTATAGGGGTGTCAGTCAGTTTTCGCCTGTGGCAAGCGGACGCATCAATAAGGTGGAGGTCAGCGAGGAGACTGTTTTGGCTGTGGAGCGGGCGCTGGAGGGAGAGGATATTTCCCAGGGGGCATTGTATTTTGCAGCCCGCAAATATGCGGGCAGCAGCAAGATGAAATGGTTTGACGAGCATCTTACCTTTTTGTTTGAGCATGGAGGACATGAGTTTTTTAAATGACATTGCACAGGATAAAAAAATGTGCTATACTATGCAAAGCATGCCGAGAGGGCAATTTGATTAATATCAGGCAGCGCTGACGGACAAGGGAAGATGTATGAATGGCGGAATAGGATTGCCGGACAGGGAGGCAGGATATACGAAAGGAGATTCATATGGATATATATTATTATAGTACCAGAAGCAAAGGAGAACCGGTGAAGGCGTCCCAGGCTATTCTGAAGGGTCTTTCCGACGACGGCGGTTTGTTCGTGCCCGAACGTATCCCGGCTCTTGACAGGAGCCTGAAAGAGCTGTCGGCCATGAGCTATCAGGAAATCGCCTATGAGGTGATGAAGGTGTATCTGACGGACTTTACCGAGGAGGAGTTAAAGAGCTGTATCAAAAAAGCTTATGACTCGAAGTTTGACACAGAGGTTATCGCACCTTTGGCGGAGGCAAAGGGTGCATATTATCTGGAGCTGTTTCATGGAGCCACCATTGCTTTTAAGGATATGGCTTTGTCGATTCTGCCTCATCTTTTAACCACTTCTGCAAAAAAGAATCATATTCAGAATGAAATCGTTATTTTGACGGCGACCTCCGGGGACACCGGCAAGGCGGCGCTTGCAGGCTTTGCAGGAGTGGAGGGAACGCGTATTATTGTATTTTATCCGAAGAACGGCGTCAGCCCTATTCAGGAAAAACAGATGGTGACCCAGAAGGGAGACAATACTTTAGTGGTGGGCATTCACGGTAATTTTGATGATGCTCAGACCGGTGTGAAGCAGATTTTTTCCGATAAGGCCCTGGCGAAGGAGATGGAGGAGAAGGGTTTCCAGTTTTCTTCTGCAAATTCTATTAATATCGGCCGTCTGGTGCCACAGATATGTTATTATGTATATGCCTATGCAAAGCTTTTGTCGGAGGGAAAAATCACCGAGGGCGAGAGGATGAATGTAGTGGTGCCTACAGGTAATTTTGGCAATATCCTGGCCGCTTTTTATGCAAAGAATATGGGCCTTCCTATCGGGAAGCTGATTTGTGCATCCAATGACAACAAGGTGTTGTATGATTTCTTTGCTACCGGTATCTATGACAAAAACAGGGAGTTTGTACTGACCAGTTCTCCCTCCATGGATATTTTGATATCCAGTAATCTGGAGCGCTTGATTTATCGTATCGCAGGGAATGATGCGGATAAAAATAAAGAGCTGATGGCGGCGTTGAACGGCGAGGGCAGATATGAGATTACGGATGAAATGAGGCGGGAGCTTAAGGACTTTTACGGCAATTATGCAAGTGAGGGTGAAGCTGCGGCTGTGATTAAAAAGCTCTATGAGGACTGCGGTTATATCATTGATACACATACGGCGGTAGCGGCAGCTGTATACGAGAAATATGCGGCGGAAACCGGGGATGAGACTAAGACGGTCATTGCGTCTACGGCCAGTCCGTTTAAATTTACCAGAAGCGTTATGAATGCCATTGATGCAAAATATGACAGCATGGGTGATTTTGAGCTGGTGGATGAGTTGTCCAGGCTTGCCAATGTGAAGGTGCCGGGTGCGATTGAGGAGATTCGTACGGCTCCGGTATTACATGACAAACAGTGTGATGTGAATCAGATGCAGGCGGTAGTGAGAGAATTTTTACATATATAAAGAAGTGCGCACGCAAGAGGTATCAATATGAACATATTTCAACAGGGAATTGCGTCTGTAGCAGGCGTAAAGGGATATTCGCAGCTAAATAAGCAAAAAGGCGGCAAGACAGTGCTGTATGTATTGCTGCTGACGTTCCTTTATGCATTTTGTTTTATGGGGATAGACGAGATTAAACTGCTGACGATTCCCGGCGGGTTCCATTATATGATTGACAGAATCGTACCCGAGTTTGAACTGAAGGATGGGGTTTTGTCCGTGAGTGAGGTCATTGATTGGGAGGAGGGCGGTACGCTGCTGTCCATCGACACGGAGGAAGCTTATCTTTCTCAATATACGACAGATGATTTTTATTATCTGTTGAAAGATTATAATGCTGTTATTCTGGTGGACTCTCATACCATTGTTGCAAAGTCCAGGGGAGAGGTGCAGATGGTTTCCTTTGCGCAGCTGGGCCTTACATGCAATAAGGCGATGCTTCACGGATGGGTCGTCTATGTCTATATGGGAATGGTTTTTCTGTTCCTGTGCGTATGGATGGGAACGATTGGCACATTCCTTTTCGGCACGCTTTGCGTGACTTTAGCAGGAATGATAATGAATGCTTTGTTGCCCGGTAAGCTCACATTTGGTCAGATTTTCAAGCTGTCGGTTTATTCCAGGACGCTGACGGTGCTTTTGAAGGCGATACTTGCCATTCCCGGCTGGGTATTCGGAGGATATGCGCTTGTGAGCGTTCTGGTATCGGTGGTATATCTTGTTTTGGCCATGAAGTATATCAGTGACGAGGCGAACGGGCAGCCGTCTGTTAGGCAGGGCGGCATGGAGGGACAGCTATGACGGCGGAAGAGATGTTAAAAAAAGTGGATCATACGCAGCTGAAGGCTTATGCCACATGGGAGGATATTCAAAAGCTCTGTGAGGAGGCGGTGAAGTATCATACGGCCAGTGTCTGTATACCGCCGGCTTACGTCAAAAGGGTACATGATACTTATGGGGATGCGCTTACTATCTGCACGGTGGTAGGTTTCCCACTGGGCTACAGCGTGACGCAGGCCAAGGTGGCGGAAGTGCGTCAGGCTCTGGCGGAGGGTTGTCATGAGATTGATATGGTGGTAAATATCAGTGATGTAAAGAATGGCCTGTATGAGCAGGTGGAGGAGGAAATCCGCACGCTGAAGAAGGAATGCGGAAATCATGTATTAAAGGTAATCATTGAGACCTGTTATCTGACCAGGGAGGAGAAGATTGCCATGTGCAGGGCTGTGACAAATGCAGGGGCTGATTTTATCAAGACTTCCACCGGTTTTGGGACAGGCGGCGCGGCGAGAGAGGATGTAGAGCTTTTCAAGGAGTACATCGGTTCCGGCGTGAAGATAAAAGCGGCGGGCGGCGTTTCTAATCTGGAGGATTTAAAGATGTTTCTTGATTTGGGCTGTGAGAGAGTGGGAACCTCCCGGGCAGTAGGGCTTTTACAGGGTTAAGCTGTGACGGGGCATACACGCTGCCAGCTTTGTAAGAGGGAGCTGCATATCAGGTCGTGTTCTTATCGGAACACGGCCTTTTATCAACGTAGGGCAGTTCGCAGAGCGCGCTGTCCGTTGTTTTCTTTCCGCAACCGCCCGACATTCGCCGTCGTGGCTCAGGTCGGGCTTTTCGGGACATCCCTGTCCCGAAATAGCTGATAGCATACGAAACATTAAGAAAATTTCATTTGCGGGAACAATGACAGCTTTGTACTCATTCAGGCTGCCTACAGGCTCAAGGAGGCGCTGATGAAAGTCGCCCTTCCTTAGAGCCTCCGGCGGTGTACACGGATTGGCAGGGGATTCAAACGGAGAAAGGAAGTGAAAGAGTGGAGGAAAGGGAAAATATGGCTGAGGAAAAGATTGTTATACAAGAGAGGCTTACCAGGCTTCGCCAGGTCATGGCGGAGAAGGAGATTGCTTATTATATCATACCAACGGCGGATTTCCACGCCTCGGAGTATGTGAATGATTACTTTAAGGTGCGGGAGTATTTCTGCGGCTTTACCGGTTCTAACGGTACTTTGCTTGTGTGGCGGGAGGGAGCGGGGCTCTGGACGGACGGCAGGTATTTTATTCAGGCCGAGAAAGAGCTTGCAGGGACAGGTGTGACGCTCTACCGTATGCAGGAGGAGGGTGTGCCGACCATAGAAGAATTCCTGGAGGAGCGGATGGAAGAGGGGCAGAGCCTGGGCTTTGACGGCAGAGTGATTTCCGTAAAAGCCGGCAGAAGCTTTGAAAAGCGACTGGCAAAGAAGCGGATAAGGTTTGTCTGGGAGCAGGATTTGGCAGAAGAAATCTGGAAGGACAGAGCGAAATTCCCGGTATCAAAGGTGTTTGTGATACCACAGGAGCTTTCGGGAATGTCGGTGGCAGATAAGCTTGCCGGGGTGAGAAGCGTTCTTCGTGAGAGGGAGGCGGACGCTCTGTTTCTGACAAAGCTGGACGATATTATGTGGCTCTATAATATCCGGGGCGGCGATGTGGCGTGTAATCCTGTGGCCATGTCATACACCTATGTATCGGACACAGAGGCGGTGCTATTTATCCAGAAGGAGGCAATATCAAACGAAGTAAGCGGCTATCTGGAAGAAACGGGAATCCGGATAGTGGAATATCAAGAGGTATTCCGCTGGCTGAAAGGTCTGCCTGCCAATCAGAAAATTCTGTTGGATGAGCGCTATGCCGGCATGGCGGTATATGAGCTGTTACATGCCAGGCATAAAATCATAATGGGAAAAAATCCCACGGAAGCCTTAAAGGCGGTTAAGAATCCCGTGGAGCTTGCCCATATGAGAGAGATATACTTAAAGGACAGCATAGCCGTGACCAGATTTATCTACTGGTTAAAGAAGAATATCGGAAGGAGGGAGCTTACGGAGGTCAGCGCCGCAGAGTATCTGGACAATCTGCGAAGGAAGATTCCGGAATTTCTGGAGGTATCCTTCCCCACCATATCGGCCTATGGAGCCAACGCGGCGATGATGCATTATGAGGCGACGCCTGAAAGTCATGCGGCGCTGAGGCCGGAGGGAATGCTCCTGGTGGATTCCGGAGGTCAGTATAGGGGCGGCACTACGGATGTGACCAGAACGATTGTATTGGGGCCGCTCACAGAGGAGGAAAAGCTGCATTATACCGTGACAGTCATGGGAATGCTGCAATTAAGCCACGGAAAATTTCTCCATGGCTGTACAGGGCGGAATCTGGACATTCTTGCCCGACGGCCTATCTGGGATTTGGGACTGGATTACCGATGCGGCACAGGGCATGGAATAGGGTATATCCTGAATGTCCATGAGGGGCCTCACAGCCTGCGCTGGAGATATAATAAAGAGGCGGAGGAGACCGTATTTCAGGAGGGCATGGTAGTTACCAATGAGCCCGGCATTTATCAGGAGGGCAGTCACGGCGTCCGGATTGAGAATGTAATGGCGGTTAAGAATGCCGAAAAGACGGAGTACGGACAATTTCTGGAATTTGAGACACTGACTTGGGTGCCCCTGGACAAGGCCGGGATAGACGAGAGGTATCTGACGGAGGAAGGCAGGGCTTATCTGGCCGCTTATCAGAGAGAGGTCTTTGACAGGCTTTCTCCGTACCTGACCGATGAGGAGAGACGGTGGCTTCGGGAGGAAACAGTGGCAGAGTAAGAGTAAGAAGTATCAAGGGAATTGTAAAAAGAGCATAAATTTTTCCAGCGTTTATTGACATTTAAATTAAGGTTTGAGATAATGATTACAAATTTGGCATTCTTGAAAACGCCGAATCTGTCATCACCAGTTGCTGCTACAGACGCAGTAAAAATACAATCATAAGGAGGACGTATTATATGTCAACAAAAGCTTATTACTCTCTTTCTGAAATCGGAAAGGGTAAGCCCGGCTTCAGTAAAACCCGTTCCATTATTGAAGCTGCTTTCTACGGAAACAACGTGGTAAAGATTAATACTTTAAGAGAGGCTTATGAATTAGCAAAGAATTCTCCCGGCACCATTGTTACCGATATGCCTGTTTACAGGGCGGAGGAGCAGGGGCTGGATAAGGATTCCAAGGTCCTTTTGTTCAATGACGGAGCCGTAACCGGCCGTTATGCCGCAGCCCGTCGCATCAAGGGTCAGCCCGGCGTGGATGACACCAAGCTGGATAAGGTGATTATGGATGCGATTTATAAGACTCGCTGGATGACCCTGTATCATGCGGAGTGTTATGTAGGTCTGGATCCTGAGTTTATGGTTAAGGCGCATCTTCTGATTCCCGAAGGCGAGGAGAACCTGCTTTACAACTGGATGCTGAACTTCCAGTATATGTCTGACAAATATGTTGAAATGTATAAGAAATCCCAGCCGATTGCCGACGGCAAGGAGCCTGACATCTATATTTTCTCCAATCCTCAGTGGACGCCCGTTGAGGCTCCGGATGTGGATTACAGCTGCCTGAGCGACCCCTTGACTCTGTGTTATTTTGACACGGATGAGAACTGTGCGGCAATCCTTGGCATGAAGTATTTTGGCGAGCACAAGAAGGGCACCCTGACGATGGCATGGGCCTTGGCAAACAGAAACGGTTATGCTTCCTGCCACGGCGGCCAGAAGGAATACTCTTTAGAGGGCGGCAAGAAGTTTGTTGCTTCCGTATATGGTCTGTCCGGTTCCGGTAAGTCCACTCTGACTCATGCAAAGCATAATGGCAAGTATGACGCCTTCGGCGGTATCAAGGTTCTGCATGATGACGCGTTCATCATCAACTCCGATACCTGCGCTTCCATTGCGTTGGAGCCCACTTATTTTGATAAGACAGCGGACTATCCTACAGGCTGTCCTGACAATCAGTATCTGCTGACGGTACAGAACTGTTCCGCAACGCTGGATGAGAACGGTCATGTACAGCTGGTAACCGAGGATATCAGAAACGGAAACGGCCGCGCTATTAAGTCCAAGCTTTGGAGCCCTAACCGTGTAGATAAGATTGATTCCCCTGTAAACGCTATTTTCTGGATTATGAAGGATCCTACCATTCCGCCTGTAGTGAAGCTGAAGGGTGCAGCGCTTGCTTCTGTAATGGGGGCAACTCTGGCTACTAAGACCTCTACCGCAGAGCGTGTGGCAGCAGGTACGGATATGAATGCGCTTCGTATCGTTCCCTATGCAAATCCTTTCAGAACCTATCCTCTGGCAAATGACTATGTGAAGTTCAAAAAGCTGGTTGAGGAGAAGAATGTAGACTGCTATATCGTGAATACCGGTGACTTTATGGGTACGAAGTGTAAGCCTGCCGATACTCTCGGTATTCTTGAGACTATCGTTGAGGGCAAGGCTCAGTTTGAACAGTGGGGACCTTTTGAGGATATTGAGATTATGTATGACTGGTCCGGCAAGACCTCTGATGCCTTCAAGCCTGACTTGTCCGACAAGGCTTATACGGAAGCGCTCAAGAACGCTATGCAGAGCCGCGTAGAGGCTGTAGAGGGCTTCGCTAATAAGCAGGAGGGCTATGATAAGCTTCCCGATGAGGCTCTTGAGGCATTGAAGAAGATTGTTGCTGAGGCTGCAAGCCTGTAAGGGGTAAACAGGAGAGATGTGAGCGTTCTTAAGAGAAACGCGGACGATTCAAATTGAAAATATGGAACGAAAAGACGGCCATGCAGGAGCGGATAGCTTCTGTATGGCCGTTTTCAGGTGAAGGATGGAAAATGCTTCCGGTACGTAAATCATTGATATGCATATATTAATATGGCGGGGGATAGGGTATGCACTTCCTCTGAAAATAACGGATAGAGTATTAAGCTTAAAAGAATGGAATAGGAGTGAAAAATATGCGGGTGGAGGTTCTGTCCGGTTTGTTGATTCCCTTTATGGGGACGTCTCTGGGAGCAGCAGTGGTATTTTTTGTCAAAGGAAAATTACATGATTTATTTCAGAGGGCTCTGATAGGATTTGCCGCAGGGGTGATGGTAGCGGCTTCTATCTGGAGTCTTTTGATTCCGTCGCTGGAGCAGGCGGCGGGGGGAGGAGCGCTTTCGGTTCTGCCTACGGTAACGGGTTTTTGGATTGGTATTCTGTTTCTGCTTTTTCTGGATAAACTGATTCCCCATTTGCATATGAAAAGTAATGAGGCGGAGGGTCCTTCCGGAAACTTTAATAAAGTGCTGCTGTTGGTGTTGGCGGTGGCGCTTCACAATATTCCGGAGGGAATGGCAGTAGGAGTTGTGTATGCCGGCTGGCTGTCGGATGCCGGTAATATTACGCTGTCGGAGGCTCTGGCGTTGGCAATCGGGATTGCCATACAGAATTTCCCTGAGGGAGCGATTATTTCTCTTCCTCTTACGATGCAGGGGGTTTCTAAGGGAAAGGCTCTTTGGTACGGCGTGCTTTCCGGTGTGGTGGAACCCCTTGGCGCGTTTTTTACGATTCTTGCTTCCGGCTGGCTGATTGCCTGGCTGCCCGGGCTGCTGAGCTTTGCGGCAGGAGCCATGCTATATGTGGTGGTGGAGGAGTTGATACCGGAAATGTCGGAAGGGAAACATTCCGACGTCGGAACATTGATGTTTGGGGCAGGCTTTTCCCTGATGATGATTTTGGATGTATTGCTTGGATAATTGTAAAGAAATGGGAGATAATAAGAAGGAAAATGTAAACAAGAAATGCAACACAATGTATATTGTGTTGCATTTCTTGTTTACATTTTATATATCGGTACATATTTTCAGAACTTTAGGGTCATATGAAAAAAATTTGGATTTTTATTTCTGCCAGTTTCGGCTTTTTTGCACTATTTCATTTCTGGGCAGCAGAAATACGGATACCGGCATAGGAATGCATGTATCCGTAAAGCGTTTCACTGTCACCTGTCTTTAAAGTTCCCCGAGGAGACTGAATGTTAAAGAACGGTATTGCGGTAGACGGCGTCCTTGTCGTCCTGTTCCAAACACAGATAGCGTTTGGTGACGGATAAAGAAGAGTGATTAAAGATAATCATGATAACAAGAGGATCCCGCCCCTGTTTCCAAGCATGGTATCCAAAAGTTTTGCGCATGGAGTGGCAGCTGATGGTATCCTCTATTCCTATAGCGTCTGCTGCAGAGCGAATGATGCGGTAGGCCTGAAAACGGGACAAGGGTTTTTCGTTACTGCGAGGACTGGGGAATAGATAGGGATTTCCCTTCTGGAAGGAGTTCGTTTTTTTCAGTTCCTTATAATACAGACTGAGAAGTCTGCGGACGGTGTCGTTTAGTAAAATACAGTTTTCCTTTCCTGTTTTGCGCTCTCTGATAATAATATGGCGTCTGACACTATCCTGATTAAATACGTTTTCAAGAGTCAGATTCAGGATATCGCTGATGCGGAGCGCTGTATTGAGACCGAGAATAATCAGTGTATAATTGCGCAGATTGATATCCTTATAATAGTTTTTAAAATGTTCCAGTTGTTCGCAATCCCTGATGGGCTGTGTAGTGTTCATCTTTTCCTCCAATCCGGAACGTCTGCCTGTTAAAAGTTCATAAAAACAGAAAGCTGTGGACGCTCCGGCACAGTACCTCCTGTCTGTTCCTCCGGTATGCATTGAAACAACTGGCATGTCCATGCGTCTGTAATTACAGCTTGTCTGAAACATATACGCCCGTATTTAATGATAAATGGATTGCCGGAGGGATGCAACACAATATACAGACAGTTGCGTAAGTAAAAAAGCAGGGAAGGCTGCTAAAAGGAACAAGGAGGTTGAACAATGCTGAGACTTACAGTGCGGACAGAAGAATATCTGATGATTAATGACAATATCAAAATTATTTTTCTGGGAGGAACCAAGAACAATACCTGCATCATGATAGATGCACCCAGGGATGTGGATATTGTACGGAGTACGGTGCTGGAAAATAAAATTGTTAATCCGGAGGAAAGAGCAAAGCTTCCCAGATATTACAGAGAGAACAAGGCGGGGGAGTTTGCAAAACGCAATAAGGAGGCTGACGGTTCGGGAAAAAACAGAAATTCCGGGAAATCCTCTGTAATTATTACCCGGGGGAATCAGGAAAGGCAGAAGCGGCAGTAAGTTCCCAAGCGGAAACATGTTTCCACTGGATAAAGTAACATTTACAGATAATAACCGGAGGTAGGGAAGCTGAAATCAGGGCCCGGTGGAGGAGTCCCAATCCGGTTACTATAAAAGTAACCTAAAACAATATTTCTCTGGTACAAATGGATTTGGCCAGTAATACAAGGAGGTAATTTTATGGTAGTACAACACAATTTAACAGCAATGAACTCTAACAGAATGCTGGGACTGACAACGGCAGCACAGGCAAAGTCCACTGAGAAGCTCTCTTCCGGATATAAGATTAACCGCGCGGCAGATGATGCGGCAGGGTTGTCCATTTCCGAGAAAATGAGAAAGCAGATTAGAGGTCTGACACAGGCATCCCTGAACGCCCAGGACGGTATCAGCGCAGTACAGACGGCAGAAGGCGCTTTGACAGAAGTTCATGATATGTTGCAGAGAATGAATGAGCTGGCAGTCAAGGCGGCAAACGGAAGCAACTCTGTAGATGACAGAGAGTATATCCAGAATGAAATTGACCAGCTGGTAACAGAAATTGACAGGGTTGCTGAGACGACCAAATTCAATGAAACATATCTGCTTAAGGGAGATAAGACTGCAACAAAGAATACAGTAAAGTATTCGGAGACAGAGACTCCCAGTACTGCGGAATTTATGACTGGTATTACTAAGTTATATGAAGCTGACGGAATGACTGAAATAACAGATGGTGATGCATTAAAGGCTTACTTAGATGGCGATTCCAGCGCAAAAGTAATCAAGACTCCGGCATCGGTTACAGGCGGAACGGAAGCGTCGAAGGGTTCAGATTATGAAATTACAGAAGCGAAAGTGGTAGATTCTTCGAATGCTGACGTCGGCTCTGCATATGTGAAGGATTCAGACGATCAACTTAGTGGCGAAGCTTTGATACAGGCGGTTAAGGATGGAAAAGAGTTATACTCTTCTTCTTCTTCTTCTGGACAGACTGATACTGATAAGTTGGCTTTATCAGTTGTAGATGCTAAAGCCGAACCAAAAGATGGCAAGAAGATACTGGATGAGGACGGCAAGGAGTTAGATTCTGCAGGTATTCTGGCAGCGGATAAGGCAAATACAAAAATGTATACTAAAGCGCCTACTAAGACGGATGCTGTGTACGCTAAAGCAGGTACAGATTATACCTATACTCCTGCCGGAAAACCGGCGCTCTATGATGCAAACGGTAATAAGATTTCTGAGAATGGTCTGGACAGCTATATTAAGATTAAGGATGACGGCACCTATGAGATGAAGGAAGGTAAAAAGTTATACAAGGACAATGAGATGGGAACGGAGTTTGACCCTGCGGCAGATGCAGACACATATCTTACGACTGCAGAGACTGTCGCTGCATTGGACCTTGACCTTCATGTAGGTGCGGATGCTACAGAAAATAATCAGATTTCCATGAAGATTGAGGCAATGAGCGCTGAAGGTCTGGGGGTAAAGGACTTAAAGGTTAATGGAGCTACAGATGCAAACGCATTAGATGCTATTGAGACGATTAAGGCCGCTATTCAGAGAGTTTCTACGCAGCGTTCCGCTCTTGGCGCTATCCAGAACCGTTTAGAGCATACCATTAACAATCTGGATAATGTTGTGGAGAATACCACTTCTGCAGAAAGTCAGATTCGCGATACGGATATGGCTACCGAGATGGTGAAATACTCCAATAACAACATTCTTGCTCAGGCGGGTCAGGCAATGCTTGCACAGGCAAATCAGTCCAATCAGGGTGTATTGTCTCTGTTAGGTTAAGAATTGCGACAGTTCGGGATAAGGGGGATTATTTTATAAAACAGTTATAGCTTTATTTTTACAGCGTACCATACAGCCGGCAGGTGAATCCTGTCGGCTGTTGACATCTGTAACATTGTGTTTTATCATGTGAAGGCGTAATGAAATAGAAATATTTTAGGATATTAGAAATGATTGAAAAGGTAACATACAAGGGAGAACATGCAATATGAAAACAAGGCAGTTTACACATTCCTTTCTTTTGGTTCTGACAGCTTTTATCTGGGGCGTGGCGTTTGTGGCTCAGAGCACCGGCGGCGACGCGATGGGGCCGTATTCCTTTAACTGCATCCGAATGCTGATTGGCGGTGTGATACTGCTGCCGGTGACGGCCCTGCTGGACAGAATAAAGCCCGGCAGACGAAAGCCCGAAACAGGCGCTCAGAGACGCACGCTGTTTTTGGGGGGAAGCTGCTGCGGCATTATTTTATTTTGTGCCAGTACCCTGCAGCAGGTGGGCATCTATATGGGAACCGGCGCCGGCAAAGCGGGTTTTCTTACTGCCTGCTATATTCTGCTGGTGCCCATATTTGGTTTGCTGTTGAGGAAAAAATGCGGCTGGAATATTTGGGTGGGAGTCTTGCTTACCCTGTGCGGTTTATATCTGTTATGCATGAATGGGAGCCTGCGTTTCCGGTTTAGTGATTTGCTGGTTTTATTGTGCGCGGTATGCTTTGCCTTACATATTCTGGTGATAGATTATTTCTCCCCGTTAGTAGATGGCGTGCGCATGTCCTGCATTCAGTTTCTGACCTGCGGAATATTGGGGCTTGTGCCTGCGTTTTTTGTGGATATGGGGCATTCACTGGAGGGAATAGCGGCCTGGGCGCCTGCGTTTACATCCCTGAACGCCTGGATTCCGCTTCTGTATGCAGGGGTGCTTTCCTGCGGTGTAGCCTATACGCTGCAGATTATAGGGCAGGAGGGAGTGAATCCGGCGGTGGCCTCTTTGTTGATGAGTCTGGAGTCGGTATTTTCCGTTATAGCCGGGTGGATGATTTTGGGGCAGAAGCTGAACAGCCGGGAGCTGGCGGGATGTGTTTTGATTTTTGCAGCGGTGGTGCTGGCGCAGATTCCCTTGAAAAAACAATAACGGGAGAAGGGGTAACAAGAGAATATTTGAGCGATATCTTTACATTTGTCGACAGATATCGTATACTAAACAGGGCGTGCTTTTACACACGCTTTGTTTGTGTATAATGGAATCGAGCCGTTAGAGCGGCGGAATGAGAGGAAAAATGAGAACATTAACAGAAATCAGATGGCATGGCCGGGGCGGGCAGGGAGCTAAGACAGCAGCGCTTTTATTGGCGGATGTAGCTTTTCAGCTTGGAAAACATGTGCAGGGTTTCCCCGAGTATGGCCCGGAGCGTATGGGAGCTCCGATTACAGCCTATGACCGAATCAGCGACAGTCCCATTCGGGTTCATTCCAATATTTATGAGCCGGATTTTGTGGTGGTAGTGGACGATACGCTGCTTCATACGGTAGATGTTACCTGCGGACTGAAGGAGGAGGGAGGTATCCTGATTAATACCTTAAGGCCCAAGGAAGAGCTGATACCCCTCTTGAACGGTTATAAGGGCCGGGTACATACGATTGACGCCAGAAAGGTCTGTATGGAGACTTTGGGTAAATATTTTCCCAATACGCCCATGCTTGCGGCGATTGTGAAGGTTTCCGGCCTGATAGAGGAAGAGACTTTTCTGAAGCTGATGGAGGATTCCCTGCGGCATAAATTTGCCAGAAAGCCTGAGGTATTGGAGGGTAATATGAAGGCGTTGAGACTTGCGATGGAGGAGGTACACTGATGGCGCTTAAGGCTGAGAAAATTAATGAACATACGGTGTGGCAGGATGTGACGGAGGGCTTGCAGATTCATGAGCCTGCCACCTCAAAGCAATTTATGACAGGAGAGTGGCGCACGCAGACGCCCATCTGGGATAAGGAGAAATGCAAGCAATGTCTGCTCTGTGTGCCCTATTGTCCGGATACCTGTATTCCGGTAAAGGATAACAAAAGAGAAGAGTTTGATTATGAGCATTGCAAGGGCTGCGCCATCTGTGTGGCGGCCTGTCCCTTTCATGCAATTACTATGAGGGAGGGCGGAAAAGGTGTCTGAGACAGAAAAGAAGAAAATACAGCGGGCGGAGAGTATTGCGGAGCGTATGTCCGGCAATGAGGCGGTAGCTCATGCCATCAGGCAGATTAATCCTGATGTGATGCCGGCATTTCCGATTACGCCGTCCACAGAGATACCTCAGTTTGTATCGAGTATGATTGCAAATGGAGAGATAGATACGGAGTTTATTCCCGTGGAGAGCGAGCACAGCTCCATGAGCGCTGCGATTGGCGCAGAGGCGGCGGGGGCGCGTACCCTTACAGCTACCTCCTCCTGTGGCCTGGCTCTGATGTGGGAGGTGTTGTATGTAGCCGCCTCCAATCGGCTGCCTCTTATGATGGAGGTGGTGAATCGGGCTTTGTCCGGGCCTATTAATATTAACGCAGAGCATTCCGACAGTATGGGAGCCAGGGATTCCGGCTGGATTCAAATCTATGCAGAAAATAATCAGGAGGCTTATGACAATACGCTGCAGGCGTATCGCATTTCGGAGCATCCGGACGTAAAGCTGCCTATTATGATTTGCCAGGACGGCTTCATTACCAGTCATGCGGTGGAGAATATTCAGCTCCTTCCGGATGAGCCGGTAAAGAGCTTTGTAGGCGTCTATGAGCCGGAGCATTATCTGCTGAATCCCGGTGAGACGATGGCAGTAGGGCCTTATGCGATTTCGCCCTATTGTATGGAAGCGAAGCGGGCTCAGGCTCAGGCGATGAGGAATGCAAAACAGGTTATTCTGAATGTGGCGGAGGAGTTTGAGGCGCTCTCCGGCAGGAAATACGGTTTCTTTGAGGAGTATTGTCTGGAGGATGCAGAATATGCGCTGGTGGCAATCGGCTCCGTCTGCGGCACTGTCAAGGATGCTGTCGATAAGCTGAGGAAGGAAGGCCATAAGGTAGGTCTTATGAAGGTCAGAGTGTTCAGACCCTTTCCGGGAGAGGAGATGGCGCAGGCTCTGAAGCATTGCAGGGCTATAGCCATTATGGACCGCTGTGAGGGCTATAATGCCACAGGAGGCCCTCTGGGGGCAGAGCTTACGGCCGCCTTATACCGGGCTAAGGCCGAAGTGGAGACCGTCAATATTATCTATGGTTTATCCGGCCGCGACGTAAAGGTGTCCGATATAGAGAGACTGTATGGCAGGCTTGAAAAGCTGGCGGCAGGGGAGAATACCTTTGGCAGTTATCCCTATCTGGGGCTTCGCAGCGCAGATGAAGCCGATTGTATATAGGAGGAAAGAAGATGGAACAGACCATTCCTTTTAATTTCAGAGAAATACAGGGCAGAGAGGAGCATCTGGCGCCCGGACACAGAATGTGTGCGGGCTGCGGCGGCACGATTGCCGTAAGAAATGTGCTGAAGGCCCTTCATCCCGGAGATAAGGCGGTAGTGGGCAATGCAACAGGCTGTCTGGAGGTTTCCTCCTTTATGTATCCCTACACCGCATACGAGGACAGCTATATTCACAATGCTTTTGAAAATGCGGGAGCTACCCTTTCCGGGGTTGAGACGGCTTACAAGGCTTTAAAGAAGCGGGGGCGGCTTACGGAGGACTATAAATTCATCACCTTTGGCGGGGACGGCGGCACTTATGATATCGGTATGCAGTCCCTGTCCGGAGCCATGGAGCGGGGACATGACATGGTGTATGTCTGCTATGACAACGGCGCTTACATGAATACCGGCGTGCAGCGTTCTTCTGCCACTCCGATGTATGCGGATACCACTACGACGCCCACGGGAAAGGTATCGAATGGAAAGCCTCAGACCAGAAAGGATTTGGCTGCCATTCTTGCGGCTCACAATATTCCTTATGTGGGGCAGACCACCTTCATCGGTAATCTGAAGGATTTATATGTAAAGGCCGAGAGGGCGATTTATACGCCGGGCGCTGCTTTCCTGAATATTATGGCCCCCTGTCCCAGGGGCTGGAAATATGATGCCCCCGATATTATAGAAATCTGCCGGCTGGGCGTGGAGACCTGTTACTGGCCGCTGTTCGAGGTGATTGACGGCAGGTGGATACTGAATTATAAGCCGAAAAACAAGCTGCCCTTAGAGGATTTCTTAAGGAAGCAGGGGCGCTTTAAGCATTTGTTTAAGCCCGGCAACGAGGCGCTGCTGGAGGCTTTTCAGGCGGAGACGGACAGGCGCTGGGAGGAGCTTTTGAAGCGATGTGAGGCATAGTCTTTCTGTTTTTATGTTTCGATTCATTTTCATCTATTTTGGCAATTTTTTCAGTTGTATTATGAGGCATAATTGGTTATAATATAAATAACCTGAAATGTACGATAACTTCTGTTAATTTTGAACCTACATTTACTTTTATGGGATTCCTATATCGCCGGGCGGCTGTCAAGCCCTCACCTGTTTCGCAGGGATTGGAAGGGAAGGCAAAAGTCTTGGCTGCGGTTACCCACCTAGCGTCGCTAGGAGTCAAAAAACAGGAGGCGGCATTTTGGGGATATAAAATTACGAATGAGAAAGAGCAGTCCCTACGGGAGAGATACCCCCTAAGGACTGCTCCTTTTAGATGATAGATAGAGGTAGGGGATTTGGACAAAAAAAGAGAAAGATTGACAAAGTCGCAGAGAATGCAGCTGAAGCTGCTTATCACGATACTGGGTTTTTTGCTGATAATCCTGTTGCTTTTGGGGAAATTATTCAGTCTGTTGTTACATAGGGAGCCTGAAAAGAAGGAAGAATCTAAGCCCCACATTCCGGTGATAGAGCTGATTACGAATGCGTGGATTATGGAAAATGAGAACAGCGGGCTTTTGTTGTTTGTGGACGGGGAGGAGAAGCGTTATCCCTTCGGAGAGGGAGCATACAGCTATACGGCCCCTGCGAACTGTCGGGAACAGCTGGCGGATATAGAGCTGACGGACGGAGCGGTAACCCATGTGGAGACCAAAACGGATAAAATCAATGGGAAGATTCTGTCTGCAGGCTCGGATTATATTGAGCTGGAGGGAAGAGGGAGGCTTTCTCTTGCCGGAGATTATAAGGGGTATCGTATTTACAATACGCTGGAAATGTGTACGGTATCGGATATTGCCTTCGGTTACAGCTTTACGGATTTGGTGCTTGAGGACGGAGAGGTCTGCGGTATTCTTCTGGTGAAAGAGGAGGCCATGGAAGATATCAGGGTCTTAATTAAGTCGGGGGATTATGGCGGACTGCTGCATCAGGAGCTGGTAATTACCTCCGACGGAGATTATCAGGTGGAATACGGAACGCCTGATAACCGTCAGACAGAGGAGCATTGCGCCGGTGAGGAAATTGTGATAGGGGCGGACAGTGAGTATTTCGGAGAGGGACAGGGCGCCTCGGGGAATAGAGTGACGATTGCGCCGAAGGCGCTGACAGGTAGAATCATACTGAAAAATGTTCACAGAAGTCAGGGGGAGCCCGGCTACAGAGGGCATCTGGAGCTTATGCCTTCTGAGGGAGGCATAGCGGTGGTGAATGAACTTCCGATGGAGAACTATTTGTATTCCGTTGTGCCCAGCGAGATGCCTGCAAGCTATCCCAGAGAGGCGTTGAAGGCTCAGGCGGTCTGTGCCAGAACCTATGCTTACGGAAGGATGCTGCATGCGGGATATCCGGTATATGGAGCCCATGTGGATGACAGCACCTCCTATCAGGTGTATAATAATATAACGGAGCAGGAGGCGGCTACCACTGCGGTCAAGGAAACCTATGGGCAGCTGCTGTATACGGCTTCGGGAGAGCTTGCGCAGACCTATTATTATTCCACCTCCTGCGGCGTGGGAAGCACGGCCCGGGTATGGAAAACAGAGAGCGCAAAAGAAATGGATTATCTGCAGTCAAAATCCATCAGTCAGAGTGCGTTGGCAAGCCAGGCGGCAGCCCGCGGGCAGGAAGTGCAGGAGGATTTAGGGGAGAAGCTCAGAGAGGAAGAGGAATTCGCCCGTTTTATCACCGGTAAGAGTGCGGATGATTTTGAAGTGTCAGAGGGCTGGTATCGGTGGAGCTATCAGGTAAAGAAGCTTTTGCCGGAGCATCTTTGCGAGGCGCTGAAAAAACGGTATGACGCAAATCCCAAGCTGGTGCTGACCCTGGAGGAAGGGGAATATGTGGGCAGGGAGATAGAAGATTTTACGAAGGTGAAGGAGCTGTATGTGGAGAAGAGGGGCGCCGGAGGCGTGGCGGACGAACTGATAATTGCCACGGATAAGGGCGTCTACAAGGTGATTTCGGAGTATAATATCCGTTATGTCTTAAACGACGGAGAAAGCCAGGTGCTGCGTCAGGACGGCAGTAAGCTGGATTCCCCAAGTCTTCTGCCCAGCGGTTTTTTTGTGCTGAATGTCAGCAGGAAAAAAGAAGATGTGGTAGGATATAGCATATCGGGAGGCGGCTACGGACACGGGGTGGGCATGAGCCAGAACGGAGCCAGAGCCATGGCGCAAAGCGGCTATACGGCTGAACAGATACTGGCTTTCTTTTATACGGACTGCCGTATCAAAAAGATATACAATGGCGCAGAATAGAAGGGAAGGGCGGTCCTGCTGCAGAGACGGTAGAGACGACGCTGCTGTCGAATGAAATAAAAAAGAGGAGAAAGGCAGCAAATATGCTACACAAATTATATCGTATTGGCCTGGATTTTTCGGCAAAGATGAAAAAACAGAATATCAGTGCATTTTCGGCCAGTACGGCTTTCTTCTTTTTTTTATCGCTGGTGCCTATGCTGATTATGCTTTGCACATTGATTCCCTATACGCCTCTTACGGAGGAGAATTTGATGATGGTTGTAAGGGATGTGGTGCCGGAACGGATTGCGCCTCTGATAGAAGATTTGATTACGGAGGTGTATGAGGAGTCGGCGGGGATTTTGTCGGTGGCGGTTATCGCTACACTGTGGTCTGCGGGCAAGGGGGTACTGGCTTTGATGCGCGGGCTGAACGCTATCAATGATGTGGAGGAAAAGCGCAATTATTTTGTGGTGCGTCTGGTTGCATCCTTATATACGGCATTGATGCTGGTGGTGATGCTTTTGTCTCTGGTGGTAATGATTTTTGGCAATCAGCTGGTGGATATGGCGTTATATCGGATTCCGCAGCTCAAGGTATTGGTGGAGTTTCTCATGTGCTTCCGTTTCCTGGCAGTCTGGGTGATACTGACCTATATTTTTGCGGCGATTTATGCTTTTGTGCCGGATAAGAAGCAGCGTTTTCGGGAGCAGATTCCCGGCGCATCCTTTGCGGCTATGGTTTGGGGCGTCTTTTCCTGGGGCTTTTCTTTATATGTGGACTGGGCGGATTACAGTATATACGGCAGCCTGTCTATCATTATTCTGGTGATGCTTTGGATGTATTTCTGCATGTATATCATTCTGGTGGGAGCGTATCTTAATAATTATTTTAAACCGGTGAATCAGGTGTTTGTGGGAAGCCTGGAGAAGCATACATCCGAAAAAAAATAGCCGGGAAAATACGGGAAGCTGTCAAGACATTTTCCTGAAAATGTCTTGACATTTTCAGGAAAACTAACTAAAATATAGTAAGTTAAAGGCATGGAAGGTGTATAACAGATTCCTTATGTTTAACAGCTGTTTAGTAGCGTTCTGTTTTCCCATAGAGAGGGAGGGTCATCGGCTGAAAGCTTTCCCGGGTACAGGCAGGATGACGAAGTTCCCACCTGAGCCTTCCGAAGGAACGCTCCCTCTGTTGAGGTGAGACAAGTATTTCGGAACGTGGAGCGCGCGTTAAGCGCAGTAGAGAGCCTGTTTTTAGAAACGGGAATTAGGGTGGTACCGCGTATATTACGTCCCTTGCAGTAAGCTGCAGGGGATTTTATATTATGCGCACAAATGCGTATGCGCATTTATGCGTATATGCACTTGTGCGCATGCGTACAAGTACGCATGGAAATAGGCAGCTTTGTTTTTTTGGGAAATTTGGGAGATTATCCGAATATTGCGGAATGTTTCATGAAAGGAGAAAGGAAGAGAAAAATGGAGGACAGGATTGCGAATCTAAGAGCCCAGCTGGAAGCGGAGCTTGCGAAGGTGAAGGACGCATCTGAGCTGGAAACTATCAGAGTGTCTTATCTGGGCAAGAAAGGCAGCATTACAGAGCTGTTAAAGGGATTGAAGAACTTAAGTGGTGAAAACAAAAAGACCTTTGGGCAGAATGTGAATCAGTTTAAAGGGGATGTGGCAAAACGGATTGAGGAGTGCAGGAGCCGGCTGGCGGACGCGGAGCTGCAGCGAGAGCTTGACAGTATGCCGGAGTTTGATATGGCAATGCCGCCCATGCTGGCGAGAGGCTCTTATCATCCGATTACTCTGGTACAGAGAGAGTGCGAGAGAGTCTTTAAATCCATGGGCTTTACGGTGGAGGATTACAGTGAAGTGGTGAGCGAGTATGAGTGCTTCGAATCTCTGAATATTCCCAAGCATCATCCTGCCCGCGATATGCAGGACACATATTATCTGGAGAACGGCCAGCTTCTTAAGACTCAGACGTCTGCGGCTCAGAATGCAATCTATCGGAAATATAAGGATGCCCTGGTAAACGAGGGCAAGCCCATTAAGGCGATTTTCCCCGGACGTTGTTTCCGAAATGAGGCTACGGACGCCTGCCACGAGAATACCTTCTTCCAGATGGAGGGAGTAATGGTGGGAAAGGATATTTCCATTTCCAATTTGATTTTCTTTATGAAAACCATGCTTTCCGAGGTGTTTCAAAGAGATATTAAGGTGCGACTGCGCCCGGGCTTTTTCCCCTTTGTGGAGCCGGGCTTTGAGCTGGATATTAACTGCCTTATCTGCGGCGGCGAGGGCTGTCCTTCCTGTAAGCACAGCGGCTGGCTGGAGCTTTGCCCCTGCGGCATGATTCACCCCGAGGTGTTGAAGGACGGCGGCATAGACCCGGAGGAGTATACGGGCTTTGCCTTTGGCCTGGGGCTTACGAGGCTCGCTATGATGCAGTACGGAATCAAGGATATCCGTGATTTAAACAGCGGCAGTTTGAAGAGCATGGAACAGTTTACGGAATAAAGGAGAGAGGAGAAAAGAAAAGCTATGTTTTTGTCAATGAACTGGATTGGTGATTTTGTGGATTTGTCCGGTCTGAATAAGGATGAGTTAATCAGTCGTTTTTCCCTTTCCACGGCTGAGGTGGAAAACGAGATTTTCTACAAAGGCAGAGATTTGAGTGGTGTAGTGGTGGCGGAGATTAAATCGGTAGAGGCGCATCCGGAATCACAAAAACTGCATCTGTTAAAGGTGGATTTGGGCGAGCCCGAGCTGACGGATGTGGTCTGCGGCGCTCCCAATGTGAGAGTGGGAATGAAAACGGCCTTTGCCAGGCTGGGAGCCAGACTGGGAGATATTACCATTGCTCCCCGGAAACTGGCGGGCTTTGCGTCCAACGGAATGTGCTGCTCCGAAAAGGAGCTGGGTATCAGCGACGACCATTCCGGCATTATGGAGATAACGGAGGATGTGCCCCTTGGCACGGATTTGAAGGAGCTATATCAGATAGAGGATATTGTTTTTGAGGTAGATAACAAATCCCTGACCAATCGTCCTGACCTGTGGGGACATTACGGGATTGCCAGAGAGTTTGCGGCGATTGCGGGAAGGCCCCTAAAGCCTCTGGAGGTTGCGGATTTATCCCGGTATGACAGCCTGCCCGGAGTGGACATGAAGATTGAGAATCCCCTGTGCCAGCGGTATTCCTGTATCAAGGTGGAGCATATCAACAGGAATGTCAGTCCTGTAAATATGCGTATCAGGTTGTATTACTGCGGTATGAGGGCGATTAACCTTCTGGCGGATTTAACCAATTATTTAATGCTGGAGATGGGGCAGCCCATGCATGCGTTTGATTCCCGAAAGGTAGAGAAAATCAGAATCAAATGCTTTGAACAGCCCTTTGTGTTCCGCACTTTGGACGGCGTGGACAGAACGATTGACGAGAACACATTGATGATTTGTAATGGCGATATTCCGGTGGCGATTGCAGGAATTATGGGAGGACTGGATTCGGAAATTGTGGAGGACACATCTACTCTGACGCTGGAATCCGCCACCTTTGACTGTGTATCCGTCAGAAAGTCTACGGTGCGCCTGTCTCATAGGACGGACGCCTCCATGCGCTATGAGAAGAGTCTGGACCCGGAGATGACGGTTCCCGCTATTGCCCGGTTTATAAAGCTTTTGCAGGATATCGACAGTGGAGCGAGAGTGGTCTCCTCTTTGACGGACGAATATGCAAAACGGTATGAGGAGATTGTTCTTCGCTTTGACAAGGCTTATGTGGACCGCTATACCGGTATAGAAATCAGTAATGACAGGATAGAGCAGACTTTGAAGAGCCTGGGCTTTGGGGTAACGGCTTCGGGAGATTCCTTTACGGTAAAGGTTCCCTCCTGGAGAGCTACCAAGGATGTGACCATCAAGGCGGATATTATCGAGGAAATTACCAGAATATATGGTTATGATAATTTTGACGTGCATACCACAAAGGCGCCGCTGTATCCTGTGCGGGCCTATGAGGAGAAAACTCTGGAGGATAATATTAAGGATATTCTGGTAAAGAAATATTCCCTGCATGAGGTGCATTCCTATATCTGGGCCTATAGTGACGAATATAAGGAATTGGGGATGGAGGTAGAGGATAATGTGAAGCTGGTGAATTCTACCAATCCGAATCTGGAGACTCTGCGCCGCAGCATGATTCCTAATCAGCTCTGTCAGGTCAGAAGTAATTTCCAGTATGCATCTGATTTTGGTATCTTTGAAATTGGCCGGGTGGTAGAAGGACTGAATGAACAGAAGCTTTGTGAGGAGAAGAAGAAGCTGGGTATTACGCTCTTTAGTAAGACAAAATCCGTGGAGAAGCTGTATTTCGAATTGCGGGAGATGCTGGCGGTGATGGCGGACGACTGTAGGCATAAGGCCCTGTCCTTCCGGAAGAAGGAGGCTTTGCACTCCTATCAGCACAGCAAGAATTTAAATGGCATTTATATGGATCAGGTGGAGATTGGAGAGCTGGGGATTGTGCATCCGTCCGTGGGAAAGCGGATTGACAGGAAAGCCTCCATCGTCTATGCGGAGATTGATGTGAAGGCCCTGAGCGGGATATCCGGCGACCCTATTCAGTATGAGGAGCCCAGTCGTTTTCCTGAGATGACTGTGGATTTGTCCTTTGTGGCGGAGGGCTTTGATAAAATCGGAAGAGCCATTAAAGAGGCAGGCAGCCAGTTGATTAAAAAGGTCAGCGTAGTGGATGTATATTCCGACGAAAATGGTAAATCTATTACAGTAAGAATGCTGTTTTCACATGGAGAGAAAACCCTCACCCGTGAGGAGGTTACCGAGGTTACCGATAAGATTATCGATAAGCTGAAGGAGGAGAATATTACGCTGAAGGTATAATTGAGTCAGCGCTTCCGCAGGTCAAGCGCAGCAGAGGATGCCGTTCATGTGAAACGGCGGAAATGAAGTAAGGGTGAAAGAAGGATAGAGGAAAGGAAGGATTGGTGCGGAATATGGAAAGAAAGAATACCTGGGAAACTTATAGCAATAAGCAGTTGAAGCAATTGGAAAAGCTCTGCGGGGAATATCGGGAGTTTCTGGATAATGGTAAGACGGAGAGAGAATGCGTGGATACCATTGTAAATACGGTGGAGGCCGCCGGATACAGGGAGCTGGGGAGCCTGAAAAAGGAACATGCAGTTCTGCAGCCCGGAGATAAGATTTACAGTGTATGGATGAATAAGGCAGTAATACTGCTGCAGATGGGAGACAGACCTTTAAGCGAGGGCATGAATATTCTGGGAGCCCATATCGATAGTCCCCGCATGGATATCAAGCAGAATCCGCTGTATGAGGAGGGTGGTTTTGCTTATCTGGATACCCATTATTACGGGGGCGTCAAGAAATATCAGTGGGTGACGCTTCCGCTTGCCATTCACGGGGTCATTGTAAAGAAGGATGGTACGACGGTGGAAATCAATGTGGGAGAAAACGAGGATGACCCGGTATTCTTTGTATCGGACCTTCTGATTCATTTGTCCCAGGAGCAGCTGGAAAAGAAGGCAGCCAAGGTTATCGAGGGCGAGGCTCTGGATATTATTGTGGGAAACAGACCTATCGTCATCGACAAGAAAAAGGACAAAAATGAGAAGGATGAGGATAAAAAGAATGCAAAGGAGGCTGTGAAGGCAGGCATTCTGGATATTTTAAAGAAGCAGTATGATGTGGAGGAGGAAGATTTTATCTCTGCTGAGCTGGAGGTGGTGCCAGCAGGTAAGGCCAGAGAGGCCGGTCTTGACCGCAGCATGGTGCTGGCCTATGGACAGGATGACAGGGTATGCGCATTTACTTCTCTGAAGGCGATGCTGGATACGCCAAAGACCGCCAAAACGCTCTGTTGTGTGTTGGTGGATAAAGAGGAAATCGGTTCCGTAGGAGCCACGGGTATGCAGTCTCGCTTTTTTGAGAATGTGATTGCGGAGGTTATGGATTTATATGGAGAATACAGCGAACTTTCTCTGCGCAGATGTCTGGCGAACTGTTGTATGCTGTCCTCGGATGTGAGCAGCGCCTTTGACCCTATCTATGCCGCCAGCTTTGACAAGAAGAATGTAGCCTATCTGGGAGGCGGAATGGTGCTGAATAAATTTACCGGCGCCAGAGGAAAGAGCGGCTCTAATGACGCCAATGCGGAATATATTGCCTATCTGCGCAAGATTTTCCAGGATTCCGAGGTGAATTTCCAGACTGCGGAGCTGGGGAAGGTTGATTTGGGCGGGGGTGGCACGATTGCCTATATTCTGGCGCTGTATGGAATGAATGTCATTGACAGCGGTGTGGCTGTGCTGAATATGCATGCGCCCTGGGAGGCTACCAGCAAGGCTGATATTTATGAAGCGTACCGGGGTTACAGAGCGTTCGCAGAGGGCTCGGGAGAATTTTGAGCCTCCGGCAGTGTACACGGATTCGCAGGGGAATTTGCCGCTTTGCGGCGCAAATCCGGTGCGAGAAAAGTATTTATCAATGTTTCGGCTGCCGTACCGGACGCTTGCAGGGAGGATAAGATGGAGGAAGCGGTATTAAAAAAATCTGATTTTTATTTTGAACTGCCAAAGGAGCTGATTGCCCAGGATCCCTTGGAGGACAGGGCGGCTTCAAGGCTTTTGCTTCTGGACAAAAATACAGGAAAGACAGGGCATCGGATTTTCAAGGATGTGGTCGGGCTGCTTCGTCCCGGGGATTGCCTGGTGTTAAATAATACGAAGGTGATTCCCGCAAGGCTTTTAGGAGAGCGGGAGGATACGGGAGGTCATGTGGAGGTGCTGCTTCTGAAACGGAAGGAAGCGGATGTCTGGGAGACACTTGTAAAGCCGGGGAAAAAATGCAGGCCCGGCGCCCGGTTAAGCTTTGGCGGAGGACTTTTGAAGGCCGAGGTGCAGGAGACCGTGGAGGAGGGAAATCGCCTGATACGTTTCACATATGAAGGTATTTTTGAAGAGGTGCTGGACCGGCTGGGGGAGATGCCTCTTCCGCCTTATATCACTCATAAGCTGCAGGACAAAAACCGTTATCAGACGGTATACGCAAGGTATGAGGGCTCTGCGGCTGCGCCCACGGCAGGGCTGCATTTCACGAAAGAGCTGCTGAGGCAAATCGAAGAGAAGGGCGTGAGGATTGCCTGTGTGACGCTCCATGTAGGGCTTGGCACGTTCCGGCCGGTCAAGGAAGAAAATGTACGGGAGCATCACATGCATTCGGAGTATTATCAGGTGAGCGGCGAAGCGGCGGAGTTGATTAACCGTACCAAAGCGGAAGGGGGAAGAGTTATCTGTGTGGGCACTACCAGCTGCCGTACCATAGAGAGCGCCGCTAATGAGCAGGGAAAAGTGACGGCGGGCTGCGGAAATACGGAGATTTTTATCTATCCGGGCTATCGGTTTAAGGTGTTGGATGCCCTGATTACCAATTTTCATCTGCCGGAGTCCACCTTGGTGATGCTGGTCAGCGCGCTGGCCGGCCGGGAGAGGGTGCTGAAGGCCTATGAGGAGGCCGTAAAGGAGAGGTATCGTTTCTTTAGTTTTGGGGATGCGATGTTTATTGCAGATTTTGAGAAAGCATGATACACTATAAAATATAAATATAGGGAAACGCTGATGAAAGCGTTTTCCGCACCGGATTTGCGCCGCAAAGCGGCAAATTCCCCTGCAAATCCGTGTGCATCCGCGAATCATATGGGTATACGAAACGGAGGCTACAATATGGAAGAAAGAAGAAGAAGTAAGAGGACGCAGCTTACCTCCCGGTTGATTATCAAACGTCTGGACGGTAAGGAAAATCAGGAGGTGTCAATTGACATTCTGGATGTATCCAAGAATGGTGCGGGTTTTACCTGTAAGGAGCCGCTGACCATTGGCGCAGTATATGAGTCCTATATGACAATCTGGACCAAGGAGGTGCTCCATGCGTTTCTGCAGATAGTGAGGATTGAGATGAAGCCGGACGGTTTTGTCTATGGCGCAAGTTTCGTGGGAATGCCGGAGATGGACGCCAGCAGAATAGAGGTATATCAGACAATACATGACAATCAATAACGAAGGTAAGAACAAAATAAGACATAGGGCCTCTTGTAAAAGAAAGCGGCCGGACAGGAGAATGGCAGTCACAATATCGGCTGCCATTGCTCTTTTTTTCCTTTATTGTATCATATTTATATTTTCGAATCAGGATGGAGAAGTCTCGGGCAGCGTCAGCTATCAGGTTTCCAAAAAATGTGTGGAGCTGTTGGGGGATGTGACGGACCAAAATTGGAATGAGGAGAGGCAGAACATTCTTGCGGTGTATTTTGAGCATCCGCTGCGTAAGCTGGCCCATTTCACGGAATTTGCCTGTATGGCGGCTCTTCTGTATTTGCTGTGGCGCCAGTGGATGGATAGAGGCGGGCGCCTTTTTATACTGGTGACAGTCTGGGTGTTTTTGTCCGCCGGACTGGATGAGCTGCATCAGCTTTTTGCTCCCGGCCGCACCGCCAGCCTGAGCGATGTGCTGCTGGACACCTGGGGAGGAATCTTTGGTTTTCTGGCGGGTTTTCTGGCGGAAAGGCTCCTTTGGCATTTATACCGTCAGATATGTCTTAAGCGGGCTCGTAGATAGTATAGCCTTTGCCGTCTAAGATATGTTTCGCTTTCTCGATGGAGGTCTCCTCATAGAATTCAATTCGCAGGACGCCGCCTTCATATTCACGATTGTGTACGATTCCGATATTTTTGATGCTGATGGCGTTCAGCGCCAGTATGGTGGCGATGGCGGCCAAAGCGCCGGGCTCGTCCGCAATGTCGATGGTGAGTGCAAAGGAGCGCTTGATAGGCCCGCTGGAGGCATTCGTAAAGGATTCTCTGTAAATGCGGGCGCTGTCAAAGAGCTCATAGAGCGCCGGGCCGTCGTGGGAATCCAAGTGATTTCGCACAGTCTGCAGGGAGGCGATATAGCTGTCTAACAGGCTTGCGATATTATCCGTATTGGTCAGACATATCTGCTGCCACATGGAGGCCTGAGAGGAGGCGATGCGGGTGATATCCTTAAAGCCTCCGGCGGCAATCATCCGCATCAGGCCGTCGGCATTATCGCTGTCACGCACCAGATTCACCAGGGACGCCGCAATGAC
>JAMOZS010000031.1 GCA_023667765.1 Roseburia sp.
AAGATTTTGAAATGGAATCCGCTGCGGATAGCGCTTTCGTCAATATGGTACTGGTTGACATGACAGAATACGCAAGACAACACAGCGACAAAGCAGTAAAAAAGACTTTAAGCATCCCCATGTGGCTGAATACTCTTTGTGAGGAGAAAAGTATCAACTTTTCAAAAGTACTGCAAGAAGCACTTCTCTCCAAGATACAGACCTAATTAGTCAGTTGCCCCGGGTTCATTTGAAATTCGGGGCAGCTCCTTGCAAAAATGTCCCTATCGGCTTACTCAATAGTATTCTTAAGGAGGCTGGGCTAAAATAGCCTTCCTCTCCTTAAACCATAAGGAGGTATGATTATGCTATTTGTATATCCAGCCGTCTTTCATAACGAGGAGGTATACTCATGACAAGAATACGCTGCGCTATATATGACCGTGTAAGTACAGAATTGCAAGTCAAGGAAGGCCTGTCACTGGAGGCACAGAAACAGGCCTTGACCGACTATGCAGTTTCTCATGGATATGAAATCGTGGGATATTACGCTGATGAAGGTATAACAGCTCGGAAAAAGATGCAGAACCGCAAAGACCTGCTGAGGCTCCTGCAGGATGTAAGGGAAGATAAAATAGACCTTATCCTCGTGACCAAACTCGACAGATGGTTCCGGAATATCAAAGACTATCATAACACTCAGGCCATACTGGAAGCACACCATTGCAATTGGAAAACTATTTTTGAGGACTACGATACCAGTACCGCAAACGGGAGGTTTGCCATTAATATCATGCTCTCAGTCAATGAAAATGAATGTGACCGGACATCCGACAGAATTAACTCCGTTTTTGCATATAAAAAGAGCCGGCGGGAACATTTAAACGGGAAACCTGCCTACGGCTATATCGCTGACAGTAACAAAATACTTGTCAAGGACCCGAACACAGAGCAAATTGTTGAAGAAATATTTGAGCATTATTTTGCAACATATTCCAAGAAGGCCACCGTGCAATATATTCTTGCCCGATACAGCTCCTCCCCCGTCTGCCCTTCTATGTATCAGATTAATCGGATTCTGGGATGCGAAACATATACCGGGACAATGTACGGCATTGAAGGGTATTGCCCTGCATATATCAGCAAGGAGCAGTTGCAAAAAATCAGGGAAATCAGCGATTCTAAAATAATTCCGCACCAGACGGAGCCGTTCCTGTTCTCTTCCCTGATAAAATGTCCCGTATGCGGTAAAAACATGAATGGTTTCGTTTCCCGTCGCCGCCTGAAATCCGGCCAGACTACTGCATATAAAAGATATCGCTGCGGCGCCAAATTCGTTGAGTATCATGGCGGCGCTTGTCTGACGGAATCCGTCGTGGAACAATATCTTTTAGACAATTTATCCGCAAAGCTGGAAAGCGAGGTTCTGGAGCTCGAGAATAAACGGAAACAACAGCAGCGGAAACCGGATGCCTCCGCTGCTGTTCAGGCTGAACTTGACAGATTAAATTTAATGTATCAAAAGGGCCGCATTAAAGAAGCATACTATGATGAACAATACAATGCTTTAATGGAAAAATTAAAAAACTGCAATGTCCTGTCCAGCATAGATGCCTCTCTGGCTTCGTATGAGGCTATTTCGCAGGTCTTTTCTGCCGGATGGCAGGAAATGTACAAAAAGCTTGATGCCTCCCATAAAAAGGCCTTCTGGAGAGAGATACTCAGGGAGATAACCGTAGATGCTGATAGTCATAAAATCTGTGACTTTAGTTTTCGTGTTTAATGGTGTAGTAATACATGTTTTTCTACTGTAAAATCTCCCTGCCCTCCCGAAAAGGCAGCCGCTGTAGAACCAAAATCAATACTCTGGTCAATGGAAAGCTCCGCCACATCAATGCCCTTTTTATCCAGAATGTACTCAAATACCATCTCCGGCATACCGCCTGCCCGACACAACAGTATGTAACATTCAAACGATATAGACTATTACAGGATAATAATGTTGGCGCAGCCAATATCCGTGGCCAGATTATATATTCTCCCTGAGCTCAGTCCCAGAACCTTCGGGCGAAGCACCGAATGAGGAATATTCTCAATGACACGGGCTGTCTCGCCGTTACTCAACGCCACATCCGTCCCCACAGGATACAGAATAACACTCTCAAGGAAACATCGCATCGCATTGATATCCAATTCCCCCGTCATAGACATAATCATCTCCACCGCATCCCGGGGAGAGAAAGGCTTCTTGTAGGGGCGTTCTGTCACCAGCGCATCGTAGATATCGGCAACAGAGATAATACGTGCAAAAAGTCCGATTTTATCGCCGGTCACCTTCATGGGATAACCCCTGCCGTCTGTCTTTTCGTGATGCTGCAGCACCCCTAATTTAATCTCCGCAGACAACTCCTGCTTAGGCTCCAATATATGATAGCCAAAAAGAGAATGTTTTTTCATCAGGTCAAATTCTTCATCCGTAAGCTTACCGGCCTTATTCAATATCTCATCGGGAATTTGGGACTTGCCGATATCATGCAGCAGTCCGGCGATACCGATTTCATAGACCTGCTCTTCGCTCATGCCATACTTTTTAGCCACAATCATGGACATAGTCGCCACATCCACGCTGTGCTTGAAGGTGTACTCATCGCTAATCTTCAGGGCGCTGATATCCACGGCAATGGCGTCGTTATCCGATATGGCCTTCACCAAATCATCCGTGATGCTCCTGGTGGCGTCCATAAAGCTCTCGGACTGTGTATCCTGATACAGATACTGAACACTCTGAGCCACACGGCTTCGCACGCTCTCGGAAATTTTTACTTTGGCCGGATCCTCCACCTTAACCTGCTCGTATTTTTCCTGAACGGCTTCGGATATCTGCAGCGGTTGACCATCCTCCCGAAGGGGTTCATCCGCTTCGCCTACCTGAATATAAACAGCGCTCACGCCCATTTGCCTCAGGGCGTCAATATGAAAGTCCTCCAATGGAGTGCGACGGGCAATCAGAACCCTGCCGGCTCTGTCAATAATTGCCTGGTCAATTCTCATACCCGGCTGTACCAGACGCAGAGGAGTGTATTTTCTTCGAATCAACGGCCCCCTCCTTTCCCGTACTTTACTCGTTTCTCAAAAATCCCTTGTCAATCATCCTGATATACATTTTATATTCTTTCCCCTCTAATTACAAGCAGAAAATAAGGAATTTCAAATTATACTTCCGCCAAAAGCCGCATATAAGGCTCCAGCTCCTTTACCGATTTTCTAATCCCCCTGTCGGCCAATTCCTTCAGGATATGTTTCCCGGAAACGGGAACCTGTCTGTTGTCCCCTGAAATCTCCGCTATGCTGCGGATAATCTCCTTCTCCCTGCTGTTAAGCTCTTCCGAAGGGCTGCCGGTGCAGAATCCTGTCAGCGCATATCTGCACTGGATTTCCGGAAAGCCGTTTTCATCCACAAGAATCCTGTCAATCAAAATTTCCACATCCCGCCTTTCCATACCGCCCCCTGCAACGATATCCTCCCATGTCTCCCCGGCGTTTTGCTGCCTTTCAGAAACGCCCTCCTCCTGCAGCTGCTTTTCGTATTCGTGAATGCGTAAGAGCAGCTCCTGCTGCAATTCCTGATAACTTTTGTCTATCAAATCTCCGTCATGGGGATTTGCCGCAATGTCTCTGGCCTTTTGTAAAAGCAAGACCTTCAGGCTGGCCTTTTCGGCCTGACAAAGCTTGTTAAGCCGCTGCTTTCGCTCCTCCACAGCCGATATTTTGACTTCCTGCTCCTCCTGCCCGCAAAATAAATCCACCTCTCCGAGAGCGTTGCAACACAACTTCAAATAGGCCATGATATCCTGCGTCAAATCCTGCTCTTCAATCAAATGTGCTTTACTGCAATACTGCCTTCCCCTGGTATTGTAGGTACTGCAGATATAATACCTGCGAATCCCCTTTTTAGATTTTCTGACGATAGGCGTAAGCCTGCCGCCGCATTCCCTGCAGAACAGACACCCCCCAAAGAGGCTGGCGCTGCCGCCGTTTCCGCGGCTGCCCCGATAATGCGTCCGATTGCGCTTTTCCTTTATCTCCTGTACCAGCCGAAAAACAGAAGGCTCAATAATGGCCTGATGATGCTTTTCCCATACATACTGCTCCTCCTTCGGCACGCGGCAGTCGCTGCCATGTATCACCTTTCGTTCTCTCTTGTGAAGCCTGTACGTTCCCATATAAAAATCATTTCCGAGAATATCCCTGACCATCCCGTCAGACCATTGCTCCGACACCCGAAGTCCCATCGCTCTGCCGGCCGCAAGCTCCCGGCTGCGGCGCACCATAGAGGGCGTGGGAACGGCATGTTCCGAAAGATACGCAGCTATCCTGCGATAACCCAAGCCCTTCAGATATAAATCATAAATCTGCCGGATACATTCCGCCTCCTCCGGAATAACTTTTAACAATCCCTTATCCCTCTCGTCCCGGATATAGCCGAAGGGCGCCTGGACAAACAGGGTGCCCTCCTTCTGACGAGCTCTCAAGACCCGCCTGATTTTTCTGCTGGCCTCCTTTACATAACGCTCATTATACCAGGTCTTAATACCGATAATATCATCCTCCGGGCCGGTATTGTCATAGGCATCGTCGACGGAAATCAGTCGTATACCCCGCTCCTTAAGCTCATCCAGCAGTAAAAGCATCTTTCCGTTATTACGCCCCAGCCGGGACAGGTCCTTAATGAAAACAGTATGCTCTCCTTTTTCCAAAGTCTTCATCATCTCCACAAAGCCGGGACGATTGAATCGATAGCCGGAAAAGCCGTCATCCTCATAAAAGCAATCAATCTTCCTTCCCATTTCCGCCGCCGCCTGCGTAATAATCAACTTCTGATTTTCAATGGATATATAATTCTGTCTGTCGTCATCCCTGGACAGACGGGCATAACCTATATTCATACACCCTTATCCTTTCATACACTCTTTGTGTTTTCTGTTCCACTTCCCCCGCCCCTCCAAAATCTCGTCTCTTTTGCCTCGTTTCCTTTCAGCTCTGCATATGACCCCTGATTACCTTCTGAATCCCTTCCCGAATATTGCCGTCACCGCCATCCGAAAATACCACTACCCTGAACCCGGCTTTTGCAAGATTACATCTGACACGCCAAAGCTCCTCCTCGCTTCCATAATCCGAGCGCCACAGATAATACGTAGGTTTCTTCATGACATCACTCCCTCCGATACATCCTATGAGCCGAAAAAATGACTTTTGCCTGTCCGGTAAATTATTTCACACCTGTTACATCATGCATTGTCGGCCTCCCGCTCTGCCGCCCAGTACCTTTTTCCCTTTCAGCATATCCCAGTCAAACTGCTCTATAGGCTCCCTGGACACCAGAAAATTCCCCGCCCGCTGGGTCAGCTGCGCAAAATTGATGACATAATCCTCCGTGCCGCCCAAATAAGTATAAACAGTACTCTCGCTCCCCATAAAACCGATATCCGCCTCGCCTGTCAGAAGCGCCGTCATGGTTTTATCCGCTCCGAAACCTGTCACCAGCTCCAGCGCAATTCCTTCTTGTGCAAAGTACCCTTCCTCGATGGCCACATACATCGGCGCATAAAAAATAGAATGGGCAACCTCATTCAGAACCACCTGAGTTTTTCCATTCTCCGCACCGGAAGAAGCCTTCCCTCCGCAACCCGGCAGGGTAAAGCAAAGCAACAGTAAAAGAACTGCAGCCACTCCCTTTTTCATCTTTCTTTTTTGTCTCATAAGCTCCTCCACATAGGATAATACTATGTATTTATCCTATGCAAAGCCCGCGTTATTGTTACTTTGCCAAATCGTCAATCAGTTTTTCTATCAACAGCTTTTTTACATACACATCAAACCCCAGCAGACAGATAAAGGAAAATTTCCGCAAGAACTCCCGGCTTTCGTCAGGAGCGTCCCCGAAGGTCTGTTCCGCTCTCCTGAATTTCTCCACAACATCCTTTTTCAAAAGCTCTACCTGAGATTTCTCCATGCCAAAAACCTCATTGTAAATACTCTCCAGATTAAATTCCTTATCATTCTGAAAATACTGCTCCGTGATAGGCTTCAGCAAGGTCTGTATATCGCCGATGGACAGAATCCCCTTATAATAATAAATAAACACCAACAGCAGAATATGCTCCTTGGAATATTTCTTCTTTATCGGCGGCGGAAGCAAATCATTCTTCGCATAATTGTTAATCATTGTCTTGGTCAGTATCTTATCGTCCTGCGGGTGCCTCGCCGTGGAACGAAGCTTGTTATTCATAAACGTAGTCACCTGATCCATATACAAATCTATATTAGGTATATCCTCAGGCTTTATATATTCAATTCTTCCCAGGCTCTCCAAAATACTATTTAATAAGTCCTCTGTATTAATCGTCATACTGAACCTCATCCCTCCGCCGTTCTTCCGGCATCATGTACTACTGTTGCCGGATTTGCAGAAGAATTTGCCGCTTTACGGCGCAAATCCGGTGCAGGAAACGTATTTATCAGCGTTTCCCTACCTCTACATTATAGAGTATTTAAAACTACATGGCAACAAAAAAATGAACGGTAACAAAATGACATTATTTTATGGCGCCTCCCTTTACTTTAGGACTTTAGTATGTTAAAATACTGACAGGAATACTTTAAGCTTTCACAGTGTAAAAGTTTTTGGGGAGTTTTAGAATGGAGGATTTGTATGAATAAGAAAATTAAGACAGAAGCTGTCGACTCTCTCTTCGACGCAATCTTAACTCTGGAAAATCGGGACGAATGTTACAGCTTCTTTGAGGATTTATGTACCGTAAACGAGCTGTTGTCACTCTCCCAGCGCTTTGAGGTCGCCGCAATGCTCAAAAACCACAGAACCTATCTGGACATTGCCGAGAAAACCGGAGCCTCCACGGCTACCATCAGCCGCGTAAACCGCTCTCTGAATTATGGCAATGATGGTTATGATTTGGTATTTGAGCGCACCGGGAATCACAAGACCCCGCCGCATACCGACGGGGCCTCTGACTGATATAGGCTTACAGATTGCCGGATGCTTCGGATACCTCCGGCTCCTCCGCTTCCACCTGCTGGGCTGCTTCCATTTCCTTTAAGGCCTCTGCGAGAGCAGCCTTAGCAGACTTTTTTGCCTTTGCCGAGATTCTGGGCCTAGCCTTTCTCTCCGGCATCGTTTGATTCATATCGCATCTTCCCTGAAAGACCGCATGCTCGTCAATCACAATATTATTTGTTGTGATATCTCCAATCACCCTGGCCTCCGAGGTCAGTTCTACTTTGTCCGGAGCATTCACATCTCCCAGAAGCTCTCCTCCTATTATAGCTGACTGCGCATACACATCCCCTTCAATTCGGCCGCCGGCGCCTATAATCAATGTCCCGGAAACGGTCACTTTGCCAAAAACCATACCGTCAATACGCGCACTTCCCTGTACGGTAAAATCACCATTGAATTCCGTACCTCTGCCTATAATTGTACATAATCTTACTTCCGTATCCTTCTTTGTCAACATTTTTTATTCCTCCGTTATCCGCTGATAGCAAGCATATCCATGGGATTCATATACTCGTTATCCTGCATCATTTGGTAGCCTAACTGCATATTATCCGTTCCGATGACATACAGCGTAGTTCCCTGTACCACTCTGTCACCCAGCTTGACGTTTACGTCTCCCTGATTTCGGTAGATGGTTATATACCCGTTGCCATGGTCAATCCAGACATTATGACCGTATTCTACATCGTCATTTACTGCCATTACCGTACCACTGGCCGTGGCAACCACCGTGGTTCCCTCCGACGCAGTAAAAATACACATTGGCGTTCCTTCCGTAACCTCCTCCACATTTGCCGGACCGTTTAACGGAAACTCCGTGGGAGTGCTCTGGCTGTTCAACTGCTCCATCAGCTCATTTTCACTCTGTACCTTTTTCTCCAGGGTATTGCTGAGAACCAGTATTTTATCGTTCAGGCTCTCCACCTCCGCATTGAAATCATCCTCTCTCTCCTGCATAGTTCTTTGCAGCTCTTCATTTTCCTGCTCCAGCTGCTCCATGACCGCTATGCGCTCATTGTTTTTTCGGATAGCAGTATCCCATATTTTTTCTTCATAAATCAGATAGCCGACCATGGCCCCGATGATGATACAGAGTATCACAATAATCGTCTCTAAAATCCAGGGTCTGATTCTAAACTGCTTTACACTGGCATCTGCTGCATCGGATGTAACAATTACTACATGGTTTATCTTACGCCTGTGTTTTTTTACTTGCATAAAAAGTCACCTCCGGTAAACGATTACATTTTACCACAGGTGTCCTCTCACATCAACGAGTTGTTAATATTTTTGTAACATATTTCCAAATTATTTCTCCAAATTTCATTCATCTGACAATTTTCAATCTTCTTTTTTGTGCAATTTTCCCAAAGGAAATCATTCCCTATACATCCAATTTCATATCTCCTTGTGCAATCAGCCCCTTCTTCCTCATAAATTCAGATATTGCCAGCGTCAGCACGGCAGGAAGAATAAAATGCATGAGCAGGATTAAGAATAGCGCCATGATACCGCTCCTTCCTCCCTCCGTCATGGATGCATAGGCGGCAAACTGACCCACAAAGCCGGCCGAACCCATACCCGAACCCACCGGAGTGCTGGTCATATGTAATACAGCGGCGGCCACAGGCCCCAGCACAGCACTGGAAAGAATGGCGGGAAGCCATATGACAGGCTTCTTTACGATATTGGGCACCTGAAGCATGGAGGTGCCTACACCCTGGGCTATCAGGCCTCCCAGCTTATTTTCCCGGTAACTGGCCACGGCAAAGCCCACCATATTGCAGCAGCAGCCAATCGTAGCCGCTCCCGCAGCCAGACCGCTGATACTCATAGACACACCGATTGCCGCTGAACTGATAGGCAGCGTCAATATCATTCCCATCAATACCGATACAATCATGCCTCCGATTACAGGATGCTGCTCCACATTAAAATTCACCAGCGCACCCAGCCAGCCCATAAATGCGGTAATGGGCGGCCCTGCGATAAATCCTGCCAAAGCCCCTCCCAGAATCGCCAGAAAGGGAGTGATAATGATATCCACCTTCGTCCTGCCTGCTGCCAGACGGCCAAGCTTAATGGCCACAACGGCGGCAATAAAAGCGCCCAGCGGCTCTCCCGGCTTTCCCAGCGCAAAGGCGTCCATCGCCGCCACCGCCGGAAAAGCGCCTATCATGCCGGCCACCGCCGCGCTCACGGTGACCAACGGACCCTCCTTAAATTTGCACGCCACACCTACACCGATTCCCGCGCCGGTCAGGGTTTTTGCCACATTGCTGACCGCCGTCAGATACCCGCCCAGGCCGCCGCCAATCAAGCTGCCCAGCTGAGCAATGATAGTTCCTATAATCAAAGTGGAAAACAATCCCAGCGCCATACCGCTCAGCCCGTCAATAAAAATTTCATTCAGCCATTTTTTTATTTGTTTCATTCCTGTCCTCATTTCTACGCCTTTTTTGCGCGCAATCCCTATTTCCTGCGGCAAGATATACCGCATATTCTGTTGTATATTCATCTGTCTTGTCAGACATCCATACTTTAACATAAGAGTTATCAGAAGTCAACACAAGGCTGAATGAACATCCCTTTCATAAAGATTGCAGGGTCGGTATTTACTTTTTTCAGGCATTGTGCTATTCTTAAGGTGTCGCTAATGTTGCGACAGGACATATTTTTGGGAGGTATTTGTAATGAACAAAGGTACAGTTAAGTGGTTTAACAATCAAAAGGGCTACGGCTTTATTTCCGACGAAGCAGGAAATGATGTATTCGTACATTATTCCGGGCTGAATATGGAAGGCTTTAAGACCCTGGAGGAGGGCGCCGCAGTTGAGTATGATATTGTAAACGGCGAAAAAGGACCTCAGGCTGTCAATGTTACAAAGCTGTAAGGAACAACCGACTATGAACCCAAAAATGCTGCTCCCTCACGGAGCAGCATTTTTCTGTGTGCATAATTCCTGTACTCTGCGCCAGCTAAGCGGTCCGCCAAAGAGCTCCAGGGCGCTGCCCACGGTTACATGCAGCCGATTATTTCCCAGCTCCTTAAGCAGCTCAATATCCTCATAGCTGTGAACGCCCCCCGCATAGGTGACAGGTATTCCTTTCCATTGTCCCAACATCCGGACAAGGTTTTGTTCTATGCCTTCGCTCTTTCCCTCTACGTCCACGGCATGAATTAGAAATTCGCCACAGAAACCGGAAAGCTTTTCCAGCAATGCCTCATCCACTTTTTCCTCTGTCATTTTCTGCCAGCGGTTCGTCACTACCCGATATGCATCGCCGCACCTTCTGCAGCTCACATCCAACACCAGATGCTCCTTTCCCACTATCGCCGCCAGCTCCTCCAACCGTTCATATAATATGCGGCCCTCCTGAAATACATAGGACGTCACAATAACATGGGAAGCGCCGGCTCTCAGATATTCCCCCGCATTTGCAGCCGTGACCCCGCCGCCCACCTGAAGCCCGCCGGGATATTCTCTAAGCGCCTCAAAAGCCTGTTTTCTGTCGGCTTCATAAAATTCACTCTCCGCCCCATTCAACAAAATGATATGTCCTCCCCGGATTCCCGCCTGTCGATAGAGCCCGGCATAATAAGCCGCGGGCTGTTCTGACACAAAATTTTCCCGGGCTTTATTACCTCCATCCTTAAGACTTCCTCCCACAATCTGCTTGACCTTTCCATTATGTATATCAATACAGGGTCTGAATTCCATAAGCTCTCTCCTTTATTTTTTCTCTGTTTAGTTTACCGCATTTACCCTTTAAATACTATATAAAATTTTACCTGTATAAAACCAAAAAAAGCCCATATACTACAATCAAAGCATGTGTCCGCGCAGTTCGCACAAGCTTTTGTAAGCCGTTTACGGCTTGTTTTCATCAGTATTACTGCGCAGAAATGAGGATAATTATGAAAAAAGCAAACACTATGAAAGGCACAAAAAAGCTTCTGGTTCTGGGGCTGATTGTCGTTTACATGTGTATGGCCTGCGCCTGCAGCAAAAACGACTCCGGAAACGGTAACAATTCCGGAAACAACACAGAATCAAATACCTCTTCCGGCACCGGCAACAGTAACGGAAACAATGGTAATAGCGGCACAAACACAAATAACGGCAATACCGGAACTACCGGAAACGGCACAACAAATGGTAATACGAATGGCACCACTGACGGTAACACTAACGGCACCACTAACAGTAATACTAACGGCACAGATAATACTATAACCGATATGGGCGGCGCCAATGGTAATGACGACAATTCCCTGCTGGACGATGCAGGTAATGTCGTCGGTGATATCGTAGATGATGCGGCAAACGGCGTATCCGACATTACCGACGATTTACTGGGCAATGGTGATGCCAGCGGCACAAATGGCGGCACCACAGGAGGCACTACCGGCAATGCAACAGGAAATGCTGCGGGCGGTACGGCAGCCGGCCAGTAAGTTCTCAAAAAAGGAGCCTGCCTGTAAGCAGACTCCTTTTTCCATAGCCATTTATCCGTCAAATACTGGCCTCTATTACATGAGACATATGATACAGCCCCGGTTCCTTTCCCGCCAAAAACTTCGCCGCCTGAACCGCTCCCTTGCCGAACACCTGCTTGGAATAAGCCGTATGGGAGAAGGTAATCACCTCGTCAGGGCCTGCGAAAATCACATCATGTTCCCCTACAATCGTTCCGCCTCTTACGGCGCTGATACCGATTTCCTTTTCAGGCCTCCGTTCTCTTCTGCCGCTTCTGTCATATACATACTCGTATTGATTACCAAATTCTTCATTTATGGAATCCGCCAAAGCCAGCGCTGTACCGCTGGGCGCATCCAGCTTCAGATTATGATGCTTCTCCACAATCTCAATATCATAGCCCGCCGGCGCCAATACGCCTGCCGCCTCCTTTAACAGCTTTAACATCAGATTAATTCCCATGGACATATTGGCGGAACGCAGAATGGCTACCTTCTTTGAGGCCTCCTCCACCAGCTTTTGTTGTTTGTCGCTGAGCCCCGTGGTACACAACACACAGGGAAGCTTTTTCTCCACACAGTAATCCAGCATCCGCTCGACGCCCGTCACCCCCGAAAAATCAATGAGACAGTCCGCCTCCACGTCACAGTCCCCTATATCTGTAAACACGGGATACGGATTATGCCCGTCATCCATTAAATCAATCCCTGCCACCATACAGGTCTCCGTATCAGCCGCCACCAGCGCGCTGATACTCTGTCCCATTTTACCGTTGCAGCCATGCATGATAATTCTTGTCATTTCCCGCTACCTCTCTTCTTTTGTTCCTGATTATCTTACAGGATACCATAGTCCTCCATCGCCTTTTTTAACCGGGCGGCATTTCCCTCCTCCATCTCGGTCAGAGGCATACGCATATAACCTCCCGCCATACCCATCAGTTCAACGGCCTTCTTCACAGGAATCGGATTCACCTCGCAAAACAATGCCTTGCAGAGCTCCAATGCCTCCAGCTGCAGATTCCTGCTGCCCTCCACATCCCCCTCAAAGAATCTCTGGCATATCTCATGGGTCTGTGCAGGCGCCACATTGGAAAGTACGGAAATCACACCCAGGCCTCCCAAAGCAAGAATCGGCACAATCTGGTCGTCATTGCCGGAATAAATATCCACATCCCCCTTTGCAAGAGCCGCCAACTGGGCAATCTGGCTGATATTGCCGCTTGCCTCCTTAACGCCCACGATATTCTCCACATCCCGACACAGCCTCACCACCGTCTCAGGCAGAATATTACCGCCCGTACGGCTGGGTACGTTATACAAAAGAATCGGTATCTTAACCGCCTCCGCCACTGTCTTAAAATGGGCATACAGACCGTTCTGCGTTGCTTTGTTATAATAAGGACTCACTAACAAAAGTCCGTCCACTCCATACTTTTCGGCTTCTTCAGACAAATAGACAGCCGTTTCCGTACAATTGGAGCCGGTGCCTGCAATCACCGGAATCCTTCCGGCAACTGTTTCAACACAGTATTTTATCACATCCAGATGCTCCTCATGGGTCAGCGTCGAGGCTTCACCGGTCGTACCACACACGATAACGGCATCCGTCCCCCCCTGAATCTGGTACTCTATCAGCTTTCCAAAGCTCTCGTAATCTACTGTGCCGTTCTCCTTCATGGGTGTAATAATGGCCACACCCGCACCTTTAAAGATAGACATATCTTCCTCCGTTTCTGCCTGTACTCACAGACCATAAAAATCGCCAGCGCACCTGACGCTGGCGAATGATACACAAAAAACATCCATACCTTCTCGATAGCGCCCCATCTGCTTCACCAGATGACAGTCATACGGCTCTTAACCGCATGCCCAAGATTCGACTTTCAGGACGTCTCATCTTTCGGCGTATTTTCCTTTCCTTTCCCCTCAGCTGTGCCTGTCACATCAGGTAAAATACTCTTAAAATACGCAACCTCTATCCATATCATCTTCTATATATCCGTATGATAGCACCTTTTATATGCGATTGTCAACGGCTTTATTCTCAACATTGTATTTTTCGGTAACCGTTCAGCCGAAGGCTGAATCATTACATTTTACGGTTTCAATCCTTGATACATCATCCGCAAGCGCGCAGATTTCATCACTCAGCACGATACCAGTAAGAATAACGCTGGTCTCCTCCCTTGCCGACAGCATCTCCTCAAGCTCCCCTACCGATATAATTTCTTTTTCCACCAGACCGAGTACCTCATCAAGAATCAGTAAATCACATTCTCCGGTGGTCAATACCTTCTTGGCAAAATTAACGCCGTTCTTGATATTCATAATTTCTTCCAGCCTCTTATTCTCAGGAAGACTCTCAAAAATCTCATCAGATTTTTCAAAACGAAACAGCTTTATTTCCGGCTCCATACGACGCAGGAAATCAGATTCCTGTAATCCTCTGCCTTTCAGGAACTGAATGATGACCACATGTTTTCCGTCCGCAGCCGCCTGTACTGCTCTGCCGAGGGCTGCCGGAGATTTTCCCCTGCCATCACCGGAATAGATATATATTAAGCCTTTTTTCATGTCACACCTCACAAACCGTTGCCAATGATTACCAAATGCAATCTATTTTGTAATATAACATATAATTTCCGTTTTGGCAACTTCTGTGTTTCGGTTTATCTGGCCGTAGCTACTGCTTCCGCTGCTTCTGCTGCTTCCACTGATTCTACTGCTTCCGCTTCCGAAGCCTCCGTTTCCTCCTCTGCAAAAAGCAGCTCCAGCTTGCTCACCGATACTTCAAAGGCTACTCTCTTTTCTACATTGTCCTCATCCAGCTTCTTCATATATTCCCTGCTCTGAATCCGACCCCAGATAGCACAGCGCTCCCCCACCTTAAAGCTGCTTGCATAACGCGCATTCCTGCCCCAGCAGATACAGGGTATGTAATCTGATTTACCATAGGGACGGTTTACGGCCAATAACACATCTGCAATTTCTCTACCCAGCGGCGTCTTTCTGTATACAGGCTCCTTGCAGATATACCCGTCCAGATAAATCTGATTCGTGCGGGAGCTTTCCTCAAGTTCCTCCAAAAAAGTAACCTCTCTGGCGAACACAGAAAGAACCAGTCTGTTTTTTCTCTCTTCGTGACGATTATAGGAGCGGAACTGTCCATTGACACAAATCAACATTCCATGAAAATTTTCCGACACATCCATAAGACGCTCTGATACCATAACCGGTATAATATCATAGCTGTCGCTCAGCCTCTTCACCTTCACATCAACCATGTAGAAGCCTTCTCCGTAGATTTCATGGCTGTAGGTAAAATCACTGACGATTTCTCCCATTACCGTTACCTGATTGTTTTCAATTACCTTATCTGTCATTTTTGTTCTCCCTTCTTACAGCTTAAGAATTTTTTCGGTTTAAACCTGTAATGCACTATTATTTATATTCTATTTTAAGAAATTTTAAAACAAAAATCCATCGCTAATATCGACAGTATCCGCAAAATGGGTTAAAAAACCTGTAAAAATAACGCAATTCCTATGATTTTATCGCAATCTTAGTCGACTATGCTTGCACCTTTCAGAAAAGAATGCTATACTATATCAGTTTGAAAATCCAGAAAGGCAAGGTGCTTTATGAAAAAGCAAAGGACAGACGTACGAAATATTGCAATTATCGCTCATGTAGACCATGGTAAGACAACTCTGGTGGACGAGCTCTTAAAACAAAGCGGGGTATTCCGGGAAGGCCAGGAGGTGGCGGAACGCGTCATGGACTCCAATGATATCGAAAGAGAGCGGGGTATCACCATCCTCTCCAAGAATACCGCAGTTATGTATAGAAACACCAAAATCAACATCATCGACACACCGGGCCATGCGGATTTCGGCGGAGAGGTAGAGCGGGTACTGAAGATGGTAAACGGCGTCATTTTAGTGGTGGACGCTTTTGAGGGCGCTATGCCCCAGACAAAATTTGTACTGAAAAAGGCTCTGGAATTAAAGCTGCCCGTCATTGTATGCATCAACAAAATCGACCGCCCCGAGGCAAGACCCGATGAAGTAGTGGACGAAGTACTGGAATTATTTCTGGAGTTGGACGCCGACGACTCCCAGTTAGACTGCCCCTTTATCTATGCTTCCGCCAAGGCCGGCATCGCTTCTCTGGACGCCGAAATCCCCGGCACCAGCATGGAGCCCTTATTCGAGACAATCCTTGACTATATTCCCGCTCCCGAGGGCGACCCGGAGGCCGGCACGCAGGTGCTCATCAGTACCATCGACTACAACGAATATGTGGGCCGTATCGGCGTGGGAAAGGTTGACAACGGCACGATTAAGGTGAATCAGGACGTAGTTATCTGCAATCATCATGAACCCGACAAAATGGTTAAGGTCAAGGTTAGCAAGCTCTATGAATTTGATGGTCTGAATAAAGTGGAAGTAAAGGAAGCCGGTATCGGCTCCATCGTAGCCATATCCGGTATATCGGATATCCATATCGGAGATACGCTCTGCTCTCCCGAAGCCGTAGCTCCCATCCCCTTCCAGAAAATCAGCGAGCCTACGATTGCCATGCAGTTTATGGTAAACGACTCCCCTCTGGCAGGAAAGGAAGGCAAATATATTACCAGCCGCCATTTGAGAGACAGGCTGTTTAAGGAACTGAATACCGATGTTTCCCTGCGCGTAGAGGAAACCGAGGACACCGACTGCTTTAAGGTATCCGGCAGAGGTGAACTGCACCTGTCCGTGTTGATTGAAAACATGCGCCGGGAGGGCTTTGAGTTCGCCGTCAGCAAAGCGGAAGTGCTTTACAAAACCGATGAACACGGCAAGACCCTGGAGCCTATGGAACTGGCCTATATTGACGTGCCCAATGAATATGCCGGCGCAGTTATCGAAAAGCTGGGGCAGCGCAAGGGCGAGCTTCGCAACATGGGCGCTATCTCCGGCGGCAGCTACACCCGTCTGGAATTCTCCATTCCCTCCAGAGGGCTGATTGGCTACCGAGGCGAGTTTATGACCGATACTAAGGGTAATGGTATCCTGAACACAGTATTCGACGGCTATGGCCCTTATAAGGGGGATATTCAATACCGCAAGCTGGGAAGCCTTATCGCCTTTGAGGCAGGCGAGGCCATCACCTACGGCCTCTTCAATGCCCAGGAGCGCGGGCAGCTCTTTATCGGCCCCGGCGAAAAGGTCTACTCCGGTATGGTAGTGGGACAGACCGGCCGCAGCGAGGATATCGAAATCAATGTCTGCAAAAAGAAACAGCTGACCAATACCCGTTCCTCCTCCGCTGACGAAGCGCTGCGTCTGACGCCCCCCAGAGTTCTCTCCCTGGAGCAGTCTCTGGACTTCATAGACACGGACGAGCTGCTGGAGGTAACGCCCGTAAGCCTGCGAATCCGAAAGAAAATCCTGGACGCCACCCTGCGGAAGCGCGCCGGAATGAAAAAATAACAAAAACGTAAGGGGCGGCAGTTTTTAGAACTGTCGCCCCCATATCATTTCCATACGGCACCGGACTTTTTACTTTCCTGCCCGTTCTCTGATTTCATCATAAATAAGATACATCTTCTGCACCGTGTTCTCCAAGAAATAATAATGACCCACATAGGGAATCAATAATATCAGGATGGCGAAAGCCAGCACCATAAGTCCTATTCCCTCCGCCATCACTGCCGAAACCACCACCATGCACTCCATCAGAGCAAACAATACCGTCACAATCAGATGAATCAGCCGCTCATGCTGATAGAAGGAAAGCTTCACCAGATAATCCTCCGCTATACTCCTCCAATCCATCTGGGGATTATCTTCTGCCATAAGCCTTGCAATATATGCATTATAATTCAAAATCTGTTTCTTCATCTGTAATGCCTCCCGACGAAAGGATACTTTTAAAATTCATTTCCGGGAAACTTCGGAATTCCTGCCAATCCCTTTGCCAAATCCTCATCCGTAGGGATATAGTCTGTCATCTCGCCATTGTTAAAGCGCTCATAAGCCACCATGTCAAAGTATCCGGTTCCGGTCAGGCCAAACAAAATGGTCTTTTCCTCGCCGGTTTCCTTACACTTCAGAGCCTCGTCCATAGCCACCTTAATCGCATGGCTGCTCTCGGGAGCCGGCAGTATCCCCTCCACTCTGGCAAATGCCTCGGCCGCCTTAAATACCTCGGTCTGCTCCACGCTGACTGCCTCCATATAACCGTCATCATAAAGCTGCGAAAGCACGGAACTCATGCCATGATAGCGAAGGCCTCCCGCATGATTAGGTGCCGGAATAAAGCTGCTGCCCAGTGTATACATTTTTGCCAGAGGACAGATTTTACCGGTATCGCAGAAATCATACACATATTTACCTCTGGTCAGGCTGGGACAGGAGGCAGGCTCTACTGCAATAAAGCGATAATCAGCCTCTCCGCGAAGCTTCTCTCCCATAAACGGGGAAATCAGTCCTCCCAGATTAGAACCGCCGCCGGCACAGCCGATAATAATATCCGGCTTAATGCCATATTTATCCATGGCCGCCTTCGCCTCAAGTCCGATTACCGACTGATGAAGCAGCACCTGGGTCAATACGGAACCCAGCACATAGCGATAGCCCTCCTGGGTGGTTGCTGCCTCCACCGCCTCGGAGATAGCACATCCCAGGCTTCCCGTAGTTCCGGGGAACTCCTCCAGCATTCTGCGGCCTACCTGGGTCTTATCAGAGGGAGAAGGCGTTACATTGGCCCCATAGGTTCTCATTACCTCGCGCCGGAAAGGCTTCTGTTCATAGGAGCATTTCACCATATATACCTGACAGTCCAGTCCCAGATAAGCGCATGCCATGGAAAGCGCCGTTCCCCACTGACCGGCTCCGGTCTCAGTAGTCACACCCTTTAATCCCTGCTTCTTTGCATAATAAGCCTGGGCAATGGCGGAGTTCAGCTTATGACTTCCACTGGTATTGTTACCCTCAAATTTATAGTAAATCTTAGCCGGAGTCTGAAGCTTCTCCTCCAGGCAATATGCCCGTACCAGAGGTGACGGACGGTACATTCTATAGAAGCTCCTGATTTCCTCCGGTATCTCAAAATACGCAGTCTGGTCATCCAACTCCTGCCGGCAAAGCTCTTCGCAGAATACGCCGCTTAACTCCTCCAGCGTCATAGGCTTTAAAGTGGCGGGATTCAAAAGCGGTGCCGGCTTATTCTTCATATCGGCGCGCATATTATACCAGCTGACAGGCATTTCCTGCTCCTCTAAATAAATTTTGTAAGGGATTTTCTTTTCTTCGCTCATTTTTTCCTCTTTTCTGCGATGCCTGACAGTTCCTTTCTGCTGAGACTGTTTCTACAAACGGGCCCGGACGCATCGCAGACACAGACCCGCCGTTTGAAAACTCAAATATACGCAGTCGCTCTGGCGACCTTATGCGTTTCGCAGGAATACACGCAAAAAAACTCCTATCCCAACTCTGCTGGGACAGGAGTCCTAATCTCCTGCGGTGCCACCCGGCTTGGTGCAATATTCACACCCACTCATTCCATATCCTTACCTATCTACCTATTACCCTCAGAAGCCCATTCCCAAAAGCCGTTTGTACCGCCTTACACCCACCGGCGGCTCTCTGCGCCAAACACTCCGCCGCATTCACGACGAATACTTAAGCTACTTACTCTTCCTCACAGGTTATAAAAAATTTATAACATATCAGTTTTTTATTGTCAAGGGATAAATAAGATTTACTGATTCCCCTCCAGCATCTCTTCTATGAAAATTCCATAGCCTCTTGTAGGGTCGTCCACCAGCACATGTGTCACGGCTCCTATAATCCGCCCGTTCTGTATGATGGGGCTGCCGGACAGGAACATGTCAATACTGGTGTAAAAGATTTTTGTACTGCCTATTACTTTGCCGATGCCAGGAGAACCTCAAATTTCTCCCCATACGAAGCAATCAGGGCTCTATTCTTTTCCATTGCGGCTTTAACCGCTTCCTCATCTGGAACATAATCACTTGTATCGACCACACCGTCAAATTCCGGCGGCATACCCGCGCCATCCAAAATCGCCCAAAATTTCTCTGTTGCAGCCATAACAATACCTCCCTATCTGTAAAAAAGCCCTACTTCATTGCATCTTTTTAAAAATGTCAGAGACATTTGATAGACATTAATCCCCTGTCTCTTTCCTTCGCTTCTAATTCTGTCATCTGTTCCGGATACGCTTCTAAATTCATCTATTCTATCCATGATTTTCTCCTAAGCCATTACAAAAGTTTCTGTGATTACAGCACTTCCCATCTTCCGTTACGACTTGTTCCCTTTCTCCTAATTTTTTCAAATTGCTTTAGCTTTTGGATATAATATTTTACTCGGCTTACTGACCACCCAAGTTTCTCAGCCAAAATCTGATTTGTCATATCAGGGTATTCTTTTATTAAATTTAATAATAAAATTTCATCTTCTGATAACTGCACTTGGTTTGATTGGTTTGATTGGTTAGGTTGACCATTCTGACCAAAATCATATGAATACTTTTCATCCAAAGGAACTATAATTCTAAAAATGTCTCCTTCAATAAATTCCGGTAACTGCCCCGAATAATATTTACTATATTTAAACAAATTGCGTACACCAGAACCAAGCTGGTCCGCATATCCTATATTCCTAAAAAAAGAAGCAATAACCGGATTCTTTGGAATCGGTTGTAAATTATCCTCCGTAATGTATCCGTCACTTGCTGCACGATTGGCATTTTCCACATACATACGCTCATTTTCAATGACAAATTTAGCTGTATAAATGTTAGTAAATTCCCTGTGCATCAAAACATTACTTACCATTTCTCTCAAAATAGTATTTCTCAGACTTTTATTAACATCACCTTCTAAAAAGAATTTATCCGGCAAATGTTTTTTACCAAAATTCATAAGTCTGTCATAACTTTCAATCAGATTAGTTTTGATTACTTCTCTGTCATCGTATCTGTCCACATTCACTTTACGAACAAGTGCATCTGTTACATAAGCCGGAGCAACATTTAAGATAACATCATCTTTTCCCAAAAGCATAATCGCAGCAAGATTATATCCTTCCTCGCCCGTTACAATATCCCTTCCATACAATCCGGCACTTTTTAGCATCTCCTCATCATCCATAGATGTCCAAGGATGTGTTCCGCCTGCGTGATTTTGTGCCAGAATTCTGATTTTTTGCAACAAATCCAATCTCAGATCCTCAAATTTCGCATACGGATATATCTTCTTTTCTGTAAAAATATTCTGCTTACGAATATACATTTGTGCAATCGCTCCGGTGGCTGTTACTTTGACATCAGCATCATCTACTCGTTCATATATTACCTTTTTGTAACTGTGTACTTCTGCACTTGGCGGAACATGAATATGAATTATTGTATGGTTTTCATCATATTCAATTTTTTCCGGCACTAAATATACCGTAGGAGAAAACAATGCCGGATTACTCACTACCTTAATAAAATTCTTAATCATATCTGACACAGCATTCTTCGGTACACCGAGAACTGTACCATCATTCAATACGCCCAGAAATATATCTCCTCCAAAACGGTTCAAAAATGAGCATACCGTTTCATAGGTGTCTGATTCAATTCCATTCCCGCAACGCTTAAATTCAACTGCTACGGTTTCTCCTATTGTCAGCATGGATTGTATTGTCACTAAATCCATATCGTAGTCTCCTTTCGCAAATTCCATCTTAACCTTGGGACATATTTAATGCTTTAATAATCATATCATCTAATGATGAATAAAATATCATAGATACCTTACCCAATAAATCTACCGGTACTTTAGGTAATTCTCCAGCCAACGTAATCGGCAGTAAAAGAAATCTCGCCTTATGTTTTTCACATATTTCAAAGCATTTTATTAATTCCTTCGCTGTAATCTGATTCTTATTAGAATTAGTTCTTCCTAAAACAATCAAACCAGACAATGGGGCTTTACCTATTGCACCTGAACACAACGCAAGCAAAGTTCCAACCATCACTTGAGAAGTTAATTGACTGCCGTCAATACAACCAAATGATAATATAAAATCCTTAGAATCTAAAGATTGCTTTATGCCATGAATACTGCATTCATCACATATATACCTATATGCATACCTGATGCAGGTTGTTGAGAATATTATGGCTTGCTATAATCGGATGACACTTACCAACACCTGTTAAAAACACTACACTATCTGTTAAATCCGTCTGCATTATCTTTGTAATAATAAGATTCAACTCATTCGTCTCATCAAGTCCCAATGTTTCTACAAGGTTATCTGCCATATCAAAGAAACCATTCTCTTTTTCCAAATCAAAGAATGCTTCCAAATATCCTTCCTCTTCCAAAACCTCTATCATCAAATGAAATAAGTCAAATTCTATAATCCTAAATCCTTTGTTACTTCCATTAATTTTATCCTTAAGATACTGGATATGATGCTTCGTCCTTTGTAAGCCCTTTATTCAACAGTTCTGCCAGTTTTTTTGCCTCTACAAATGCAAAAACCTGTGATACCATTCCTGCACTATAATTCATCACTCTCACCAGCCTTTTTTTTCTCGTAGTTTATGATGTCACCAAAGTCGCAGTCCAATGTATCACATAATTTCTCCAAAACTGACATTGATACAGCTTCGCCTTTACTCATCTTTGCAAGTGTGCTGCTACTAATACCAACTTTTTCAATCAAATCCATTTTCTTCATATTTTTGTCAATCAATAATTTCCATAATCCGTTGTATGATACTGCCATAGTCCTTTACCTCTCCGATTCTCATCGCTGTTTTTTAGTAACTCTTGTGAGGGCGAATTCTAAAAATAGTTATAAAAACCCTCAATTATTGCAATCATAGCATAATTTCAAACATTTTTCAATTACTATGCAAAACTATCTTTTGATTATGCGAAACTAATTTATATCACATTTGACACATGCTTTCTACGGAACAGATATTTTTCAGTATCCCCATATAGATAAAGTCTGCCTGCGTGTATGTAATATACGATTCATTCCTCGGGTCTTCCATCTGATTGATTCATTCGGGAAGTTCCCTGAAAAAATGCCTCTGTATCATCGCAAAATCTACAATGCCTCGGTCTTTTTGCTTCTTTTGGCGTTTGCAGGATTTTCTGTTCCATTCTCTGCGTTTTTTCATTTTCTTTTTCATGGTATCCCTCCTGTGCGTAAAATTTATTTTCTTTTATTTTAACGCAGCAGGAAGGAAAACTGATATGATTCTAAAATTTTATGCCAAAAGTTTTTATTCTTCAAAGCTGCTCCTACCGTTTACCGATTCCCCTCCAGCATCTCTTCTATGAAAATTCCATAGCCTTTTGTAGGGTCGTCCACCAGCACATGTGTCACGGCTCCTATAATCCGCCCGTTCTGTATGATGGGGCTGCCGGACATACCCTGCACAATCCCACCCGTGAGCTCCAAAAGCCTTTCATCCTTCACCGTCAGTTCAATCCCCCGGTTTACGTTGTCATGATTCAGGTGAACACTGGTGATTTCCACCTCATAAAGACAGGGCTCCTTTTCCACTGTACAGAGAATCTGCGCATACCCTTTTTCTATTTCCTGCCTAAAGCCGATGGGCAGAGGCTCTTCCGACACAAGTTTCATGGCCTTATCATTACATTGCCCGAAAATACCTCTGATATTGTTCTCGGTAATATCCCCCAGAATATGCTCATTGGTGTAAACAATCATTCCCGTCAGTTCACCCGGATTTCCGGTCTCTCCCTTCCTGACGGATACAATCTCCGTCTCATATAAGGTTCCATCGTCCATCTCCATGAGCATACTGGTGTCCACATCATTAATCCCATGTCCCAGAGCCCCGAAATTTCCCTCCCCATCAATATAGGTCAAGGTTCCCACCCCCTGGGTATTATCCCTTACCCAGACACCTATCTTATATTCTCCTGCGGTATTCTGCACCGGCTGCAGCTCTACGTCAAACTCTTCCTTCCCCCGCCCTATGGTAAGTATCACCTTCGCCCCGCCGCAATCCTCTATCCTCTGTATCAGCTCTTCCTTTTCCGATATCTTTACTCCATTCAGCTTCTGAATGTAATCGCCGGAACGGAGAATATATTTGGCGGGGGAGCATTCATAGCCCCGATTGCTCTCAAATTCACCAATGCCCACTACCAGAACGCCTTCTGTCTTGACATAAATTCCGATAGGGGCTCCCACCGGTATCAGCTCCTGCTCCTCCACTACCTGTATTCCTACCCGCTTAAACGGCAGAAATCCAAAGAGGCGCACCTGCATACTGTATTCTTCCTGTCCCCCGGTTCGCATAACCACCGGGCCGTTCAGATTGACGGTAACCGCCTCCCTTGGCACATTACTTTTTCCCTGAGAGCCTACCGACACAATATCTCCGGTAGCCGGCACACCCAGATGAAGTATCTGTTCCTTATCCGCCCTCACATAAATCGTGGATGGAATATTTCTGTCTATCATATAATAACCTGCCGCCGCAAACGCCGTACAGCCAAACAGTAAAGCCACATAGAGACAGCAGCGATAAATCCGATATTTCCTCATAGACCGCTTGTAATGAGAGATAATGCCGGCCGCCTCCCGGCACGCTCTCTTCTTAATCAGCTCATCTTCCTTTACAGGAGCCTCTCTTATTTTTTCGTTTTCATTTTCATTGCATAATTCAGCCATAGACAATACCCCGTTTTCTGAAATATCCGATGCCTGCATCCGTCAAACCGATTGCCGACTTTCGTAAAATAAATAGGACCTTCCTCTCTCTATGCAAATCAAAGAAGAATGTCCTGTTTAGTATGTGAAGCTTTTTCGATTTTACTTATTTCAGAACGAAAATACTGTACACAAATAATTACCAAAAAAAAATTAAAAGACGGCTCGCCCTATATGCTGCGGCCGACCCCATCTGTCACACGCTGTCTGCTCCGTCAAATGGATTTTCTAAATGTTCCGGTTCGGTTCGGCGCTGTTGACGCAACCGCCCGCCATTCGCCATCCTGGCTCAGGTCGGGCTTTTCGGGACATCCCTGTCCCGGAATTGCTGATAGAATCCGGAACATTAAGAAAATCTCATTTTACTGCGCAATGACAGCTTTGCGACAGATGGGGTCGGCCGCAGCACAAAAAATCACAAAAGTTTATAGGCCTCCGCCTGTCTGCGGAGCTCCTCCGCATTGGACAAAGCCGCATCAGTCAGGGTGTCGCTGCCCAGAAGCCTCGCCAGCTCTCCCAGACTTTCTCCCTCTTCTAATTTCCGCACATCCGTCATCGTATGATTGTCGGTACTGCTCTTTTCTATGACAAAATGAGAATCCGCCATAGCCGCTATCTGAGGCAAATGGGTGATACAGATAACCTGATGGATTTTTGCCACCCGATGCAGCTGCTGGGCCACCTTCCAGGCAGTCTTTCCGCTAATTCCCGCATCAATCTCATCAAAAATCAGCGTGTCCGTCTCATCCTTTCCCGCAAGCACGGTCTTAATCCCCAGCATAATCCGGGAGAGCTCACCTCCGCTGGCAACCTGGCTTAAAGGACGCAAAGCCTCTCCCGGGTTCACGGAAATCATAAATTCCGCTTCATCCCTTCCCTTCTCCCCGGGCTGCTCCAGCTCCCGCACCTGAATCTCAAAGGCGACCGTGAGAAAATTTAAATGCACCAAAGCCTCCTTAAGCCTCGTGGACAGAAGCTCCGCATTTTCCCGCCGAAGCAGGGAAAGCTTTTCACAGGCGGCATACAGCTCTCCTCTGGCAGACTCAAGCTGCCCGTCCAGTTCCCTGATATAAGCGTCATAATCCGTCAGCTTTGTAAGCAGAGCCTCTCTGGAAGCTCCGTAAGCCAACACCTCCTCCAGGGTGCCTCCATATTTCCCCTTCAGGTGATTCAGCGTATTCAGCCGCTCCTCCACCGCCCTGAAATCCTCGTCATCAAACTCACAATCCTTCATATACTCCGCCACATCATGATTGTAATCCGATAACAGAGCGTCCACCTCCGCCAGCTGACGTTCCAGCTGTTCCAGCTTCCCGTCATATGCGGATATGCCTCCCAGAGCCCTCAGCGCCCTGCTAAGAGCGCTTCCTGCGCCCTCCTCCGTTTCATTCCCGGTATAACGGCTGCTCTCCGAAAGCCCCTCTGCAATCCGCTTACCATTCACCATACGTCTGTAGCGCTGCTCCAACTCCTCATCCTCCCCTAAAACAAGCTTTGCCTCCTCTATTTCCCTGTATTCAAACTCAGCCAGCGACTGTTCCCTGGCCTTCGCCTCCTCATCCAGCGTCTCCTCCTCCAGGCGTTTTTGCAGCCTGTGATACTCCCTATAGGCCTCGGAAACAGCTTTGGAAAGCCGAGCGCCCTCTTCCCCGCAGTAAGCATCCAGAATCTCCAGATGTCTGGTCTTTCGCAGCAGGGACTGATGCTCATGCTGACCGTGAATATCAATCAGCGCCTCCGCCAGCTCCTTTACCTGCTTTGCCGTCACTACTTCGCCGTTAATGCGAAACACGCTTCTTCCCACCTGCATTCTGCGGCTGATTAAAATGCTGCCGTCTTCCGAGGGCTCCAGCTCCAGCTGTCGGAGTCTCTGATTCGCCTTGTCGCTTCCCGTGAATGTCAGCTCCACCAATGCGCTCTCTGCACCGCTTCTAAGCATTTCCTTCTCAAATTTACCGCCCAGCGCCAGATTCACAGAGCCGATTAACAAAGACTTGCCCGCGCCGGTCTCTCCGGTCAGGATATTGAATCCCCGGCCATATACAATCTCCGTTTCCTCCATTAACGCCAGATTTTTTACATGTAGACTTTCCAACATAGCTTTCTCTCCTTATGTACTGTATCCCTTCTCCGAACGTACATAATGCCGCCTCACCCTGACGGCTTATTTCTCCAAAAGTCCGTTAATCTTATCTATCAAAAGCTTCGTATCCTCCACGGTGCGTACTGCCGCCATAATCGTATCGTCTCCCGCAATACAGCCCACAATCTCCGAAAAATGCATCGCGTCCAGAGCCGCCGCTACCGCCATAGCCATACCGGGCACCGTCTTTATCACCAGAATATTCTGGGCCATATCCATGGACGCAAATCCGTCCCGCAGAATACGGATATATTTATCCCCCATATAAATATCGTCCCGACCACAATCCACATATCTCTGCTTCCCGTTTGCCGAGGGCAGCTTCGAAAGCTTCAGCTCCCGAATATCCCTGGATATGGTGGTCTGAGTCACAAAAAGCCCCGCCTCCTCCAGATGCTTCGCCAGCTCCTCCTGAGTCTCTATATCATACTGCTCAATAATCTCCCGTATTAATTTATGCCTGATTTTCTTCATAGCATATCTCCCATCCGACGTTTTATTCGCTCAGCTTCCTGCGCAGCGTCTCCAAAAAGCTTGCCCGGCTGAGGCGAATAAATTCCTTACTCTGCCCGGACCTCACGATACGGATTCTGTCCCCTGTGGTAAGGCTTGTGAGCGGCGACCCGTCGAAGTTGGCCTCCAGATGCTGTACATGCCCTTCCCTGCCCCGGACAATCTCGATTTCAATCACATCCTCGGCTGACAATACAATGCTTCTCTGATTCAGCGTATGGGCACAGATGGGAGTCAGCACGATTAAGCTGGCCGACGGCTCCACCAGAGGCCCTCCCGCAGACAGATTATACCCGGTAGAACCGGTGGGGGTTGTAATAATGATACCATCCGCCTGATAATCCGTCAGAATTTGTCCATTCACATAAATATTATAATGAATTATCTGCAGAGAGCCGCTTCTGGCTATCACAATATCGTTTAACGCCCAGCCCTCCTGCACCGTACCGTCCCGGAGAAATACTTTGCCGTTTAACATCATACGGCTCTCCTTCTCGTAATCTCCCTCAATTAATCGTTCCAGAGCCTCCTCCAGCCCGGCCGGCTCAATCTGGCTCATATAGCCCAAAGTCCCCAGATTCACTCCGATTAACGGAATATTAAGCTCTCTGGTCTCCCCTGCCGCGCCCAGCACCGTGCCGTCACCGCCCAGCACCAGCATACAGTCGATATCCTCCGGAAATTCCGGAGCCTCCTCGCTGGACTTCTGCTTCCAGTTGGCGGCTCTGACGCACAGGGTTACCCTCTGTCCCCTGTCTGTCAGAAACCTGCGTATCCGCTCTGTAATCTCAAGCTCCTTATCCTTATTCTCATTCGTGTAGATTAAAAAATGCTTCATAATCCTCTCCGTCAGCGTACTCCTTTCAGTACATACACATTTTGAGACAGCATATCTCGCTCTGTCCTAAAGCGTATGAGAACGCTCTACGACGCCCGCAATCTCCGTCTCCCACTCTTCGCTATGAGACAGGCCCGTTTGATTCATAACGATTCTCTTCAGGGCCTCCTGCGCCTCATGCTCCCCCAGAGCGGCAAGTTCCTCCGAAGGCTCCTCTTCCTTGCACAGATGCAGCAGATACTCGATATTTCCCTCCGGTCCCTTGATGGGCGAATATTCCAGCTGCAGCACCGCAAAACCGATACTGTCCGCATAGTCAATCATCCTGTGAAGCACCTCGCTGTGTACGGAGGGCTCGCGCACCACTCCGTTTTTGCCCACCTTCTCTCTGCCCGCCTCAAACTGAGGCTTAATCAGGCAGACCATATGGCCTCCCACCTTTAATAGATTCCTGGCAGGTATCAATATCTTCGTCAGGGAAATAAACGAGACGTCCACACTGGCAAAATCCAGCTGATCGGCAATATCCTCCGGCTTCAGATACCGGAAATTCGTCTGCTCCATACAGACCACCCTCGCGTCGTTTCGGAGTTTCCAGGCAAGCTGTCCATGCCCCACATCCACCGCATATACCTTTGCCGCGCCGTTTTGCAGCATACAATCGGTAAAGCCTCCCGTGGAAGCGCCGATGTCCATACAGATACAGCCCTCCAGCGCAAAATGCCACTGTTCCATAGCCTTCTCCAGCTTCAGACCGCCGCGGCTCACATATTTTAAACTGCTGCCCCGCACCTCCAGTTTCACTTTGCTCTCGTCAAAGGAGGTGCCGGCCTTATCCTCTTTCTGCCCGTTCACATAAACATTGCCCGACATAATAATGGCCTTTGCCTTCTCCCGGGAAGGCGCATAGCCCTGATTCACTAAAATGACGTCCAATCGTTCCTTCATGTTCTATTCCTTTCGGCGAAGCTCTCCCGCACAAACCCTATGCCCGCCTGCTTTCTTCCTCCGCCGGCCCAATCGGGCTTCCGACCTTCTGCAGGGCACAGATTCTGGCGGCAATGCTCTCCGGGTCCAATCCGATTTCCTGCTTTAAAAGCGCCACATTCCCATGCTCCACATAGGCGTCCGGAATACTGATATTTAAGTATTGATTCTTATAACCATTGGCATTCATACAGGAGAGAACCTTCTCTCCGTAACCGCCGCAGGCCACATTCTCCTCCAAAGTCACAATGAGCTCATGTCCCCTGCAGGCCTCCAACACCGCCTCCTCGTCCACAGGCTTTACAAAGCGGGCATTCAGCAGGCTGACAGAATACCCCTGACTTTTCAGAATATCTCTGACCTTTTCGGCCTCGCAGACCATACTGCCTACTGCCAGCAGCGCGATTTCCTTCTCCCTGTAAATCCATTCCGCCTTACCGCACTCCACCGGCGCCCGATATTCCTTCAGGCCCGCATAAGCTACGCCCCTTGGATAACGCACCGCAACCGGCGCGTCCAGTCCTACGGCAAATTTCATCATATCGGACAGCTCCCATTTATTTTTCGGCGCGCAGATATGCATATTGGGAATCCCCGAAAGATAGGTAAGGTCAAAGATTCCCTGATGGGTCTCTCCGTCGCTCCCCACCAGCCCGGCCCGGTCTATTGCAAAAATCACAGGCAGATTCTGAATACATACATCATGAATAATCTGGTCATAAGCCCTCTGCAGAAAGGAAGAATACACCGCCACAATGGGCTTCAGTCCTCCGGCAGCCAGGCCGGCTGCAAAGGTTACCGCATGCTCCTCTGCAATACCCACATCAAAGAAACGGTCGGGATACATATTATGAAAACGCTTTAAACCGGTGCCGTCCGGCATGGCCGCCGTTATCGCCACAATTCTTTCATCCCGCTGACCCAGCTTACACATAATCGTTGAAAAGACATCCGTATAATTGGCCACGGTTCTGGGATTGGAGGGAATACCCGTCTCAATGTCAAAAGGCTCCGTTCCATGGAATCTGGCCGGATGTCTCTCTGCCGGAGTGAAGCCCTTCCCCTTGTGGGTCATTGCATGAATCATCACCGGGCCTTCCACTCTTTTGGCCTCCTGAATCACCTTAATCATTCCCGGAATATCATGTCCGTCAACAGGCCCCAGATAGGTGATACCCATGTCCTCAAAGAGCATTCCCGGAATCACCAGATGCTTAAAGCTGCTCTTGAGTCTGCGAATGCGCTTAATCATATTTTTCCCTTTGGGGCTCCCGTCCAGAGCATTGTAAATCCCCTCCTTCAGGTCCAGATAACCTGTGGCCGTCCTGATATTGTTCAGATACTTGGGCACTCCTCCCACATTCTCGGAAATAGACATGTTGTTGTCGTTTAAAATAATAATAAAATTCGTCTCCAGCTTGGCCGCATTA